>NZ_LN868937.1:960401-1270355 GCF_001244735.1 Bacillus andreraoultii | reverse complement strand
CATGAACATATCCTAAAGATGCATTATTAAATGCCATACCAGCTAAATATTGTGCATAAATCATTTGTTCACGAGCTTCTAAATCTTGACCATTTGCAAATGCACGTGGTAAAAATTCCGGAATAAGTTCAATTGCTTTTAAAGCACAAGCATCCGTTAATGGTGTTGCAGCAGTAGATACATATGCTTCTACAGCATGAGTTAAGGCATCTAATCCAGTTGCTGCTGTTAAGGATGGTGGCATACCCATCATTAAAATTGGATCATTTACAGAGAAAGTAGGTGTAACATGTTTGTCAACGATAGCCATTTTTACTTTACGACTTGTATCCGTAATAATCGTGAATTTTGTCATTTCACTTGCTGTACCAGCTGTTGTATTAATCGCTGCAAGAGGTACCATTGGTTTTTCAGAACGATCTAAGCCTTCATAATCATGAATTGTTCCACCATTAGCTGCAACAAGACCAATCCCTTTTGCACAGTCATGAGGACTACCGCCACCAAGAGAAATAATAGAGTCGCAACCTTCTTCATTAAATATTTTCAAACCAGCTTCCACATTTTTATCTGTAGGATTCGGTACAACATCTGCGAAAGTAACAACCTCTAATCCTACTTCACGTACAATACCAGCTACACGATCAGCATGACCTAAACTTACCATACCTTGGTCAGTTACAATCAACGTTTTTTTAGAACCAAGTCCTTTAAGTCTTTGTCCCACTTCTTCTACTTTGTCTACTCCAAATAAGTTTACTGTTGGCATATAAAATTCACTTGTTGCCATGATGGGATTCCTCCTTCAGTATCGATTATTCATCCGTTTGTTGGAATTCATCATTTCGAGATTTTTGTCCCAGTATGGTCAAATTTAGTCCCGAAATAGATTAAAAAATAGAACCTTTCCTAACCGAATAAATACTTTCTATCCAACTTAAAAAACGACTGGATAGGCTTTGTAGAAACTTGATTCACTTGTTTAAGCGTTTTCATGTTTCTAATTAGATTATATCGCAAAACGAAGAGAAAACAATCTATTTGTCATATATTTCACATATTATTCACAAAAAGAAAGCCCTCTACCTTTTTTACTGTCCAATCGTTAGACTATAAGGTTTAAAGGCTTCCAAAACTTGAATAAAATCTTCCTTCGTTCGGACTGGGATACCTTTAACTAATTGTTCCTGTGAACGTGTTTCTAGTTTTCCTAAATCAATTTGAAAAAAAGAATGAATAACATTTTCTTCGTTTGGTTTGCCGTTAAAAATGGATAGTGTACCATCCTTCGTTATACCAAAAAAACCATTTGATTTTAGTAAAGGTGAAATATCATTAACGAACTTTGTAAATTTGATATAATCTTGATTCGCAAAAACGAAGGACCAATCCGTATATTTTTTTCTTATTTCGGAATAGGTTAATTCCTCAATGACAACTTCTTCGCTCCTATCACCATCTAAATAATGGCGTTCCAATATAACTACCCTTTGTCGTTCTGCCGCTGCGGTGACGATTTGTTGGGATATACCCATCATTACTATTCCGATGAGAAGTAGTACTATGAGCCGTATACAATGTCTATTTTTGATTATCCTCACCTCAATCATTTCGATTCTACTATTATTTTTACCATTGTTAAATCATAATAACCTAAGGTTCTAAAATAAATTGATCGAGGGAGGAACGTTAGCTATAACTTTGCCTCGACTCTTACGAAAGAACCGAGGCAACTTTAGCATGGTTAAACTTTTAGCTTGAGTCTTTAGACGAAAAGAAAGAGCGTTTTTCGGCTTTGATGTAATGCTCGAAGCCTTCCTTATACGTTTAGAAAAGTAAAAATTGGGAAATTTATACTTTTCTATTATCTAAAATATGTCAGTCTATCCGCTCAGATTTGCCTAAATTAGTTGCTGAATCTTTCGTTAAGGGACAATAACTTACTTGTTAAAATTTCGGCGGTTTTGCTGCTAAATTTCTTTTATGTTCCGAAATTCGATGTAGTCGATCAATAACTTCTCTGTCTTTTTCAGGAATTGTTTCTCCACGTAAATATTTATCAATCTTATCGTAAGTTGTTCCCATTTCACTTTCATCGGTTTGACCTTCCCAAAGACCTGCGCTCGGTGCTTTTTCAATGATATCTTTCGGGACACCTAGAATTTTTGCCATTTCACGAACTTCACCTTTTGTAAAATGAACGAGTGGAACTAAATCGACACCACCATCACCGTATTTTGTAAAGTAACCCGTATGCCATTCCGCAGCATTATCGGTACCAACAACAAGATAACCATAATTCGTTGCGATTTCATATAAAGTAGTCATACGAAGACGGGCTCTCGTATTCGCGTCGCCAATTCGAGTTTTTTCTTCGTTCCATTCCCCTTTATCTTTTAACTCTTTCTCTATGGCCGTGAAGAGAACTTGATGGGTTTCTGTTAAATCAATTTTTAAATAATCAATTCCACTACTTTCCACAACTTTTAAGGCATCCTCTATATCTTGTGGATTACTTTTGCAAGGCATGATTACTCCCATTGACGTGTCGGGAAATGCGCGTTTAATTAAATGGGCGACGACAGCAGAATCAATTCCTCCACTAAGTCCTACAATTAATCCATTTAAATTCGCGTTTTTCACTTGTTGCCGTAACCATTCAATTAGTTTCGTTATTTTTTCTTCCACATTCTGTCATCCTTTCCAATTAGCTAGCTTAATTTTATCATATATAAAAAGCATTATAAAATTGGATGTGATTGTACGTACTTTCTTTTTTAATTATCAAAAAGTTCGCCTTTTTAGGTTATGATATTTGATGAATGATATACAAAAACTCATCAAAGAATTGAATTTTTCATAGAAAGGCTCTGTTTATTTTTATGATTGATGGAAAAGAGATGGCGTTTTCTTAGGTACACGATTTTACAATGCGAGCTAAAAATTTTTAAGAAAGCGAACAAAGCACATTTCTTTGACTCTGAAAGTCAAATTCGGATTCACTCATATGAATAACACAACGGACAAGCTTCGTATGAATGGGCTTGTCCGTTTTTTGGCCTTTTTAGGTGTGGCACATGTTCACTTCCATTCGATTGGCCATTGGCCATGAGTTGAGCGTCTAGAACCCTTCTAGATGACCGTTTCTTCCTTTTTCACCACGATTAAGAAAAAACAGCGAGGTCTATTCCCCGCTGTTATTCGTGCATTTCTATTCTTCATCTTCATCAAATTCTTCTCTTTGGTAATATTCCATGTCCCCTTGATTATATGACATTTGTTCTGGCATATTTCCTGGAAACATTCCCATTGGTGCTGTTTGTGGATACATTGCTTGTGGTAGAGATCCTGATTGAGGGTACATCCCCCCCACATCGTGCATAACCGAACCATACTCATCTCTTGGGAAAGTACTTACTGTTCCGTCTCCCATAAAGGTTGGGTTACTATACTGTGGATATGCTGTACCCATTGTCATCATTGGATTTGCTTGTGGCAATTCAAAGCTTGGGCCACCACAGCCACAATCATCTGATTGAGTTGGCATTCCTTGCATCATCGGGTAAGGTTGTTGCATCATTGGGCTTGGAAAACTTTGTGTCATTGGTACGTTCGATTGCATTGGAAATGTTGTTGGCATAGTAGTTGGCATCATATTCATTGGCATTGGCATTTGATAAGGGTTAGGTGGCAAATTGGTTGTAGTCAAGTTTTCTTCATCAGTTGGAATTTGTGGTGTCACAAACTGTTCTGGGACGGTCGGTACTACCACATCATCTTCCATTAACTGCGATGACATGGCAGGTTGCATGCCATCTCCCATAAATTGAGTCGGCATCCCTTGTTGCATGCCACCTCCCATTGGATATCCTGTCATGAGTAGATTTGGATCTTCTGATTGCATCACTGGATTTGTTCCTAATGGTTGCTGCATCGGATATTGAAACATGTCTGGTGTCATAGTTAGATTTGTCATTGGTTGAAAAGTTGCAATAGGTAGTGGTGACATCATCGGTAGACTTCCATAGCCATGCAACATATGTTGACCAGCATATGGATAGCCATACATATATGGATATTGACACGGATAACAAATTGGACTTATTGACATACACGGAATACCTGAACCTGGTAAAACAGGTGTCATTGGTACACACGGATGACATGGCATCATAGGTGGCATCATCATTTGTGGTTGCTCTTGTTCTGGACATTCAACCATTGGTGCTTCCATTTTAGGTAGTTCAGGAAGTTCCGGTGTTACTGGCAATTCTTTGATTGGTTGTTCTTTTTCAACAATAGGTAGCTCTTTTGGCTGTTGTACCGGTATTTGCTGTTCTATATTCATTTTTGCCATATTAACTTGGTAGTAATTATTTATATCGATTTCGGGAACAATCGGCTGTGGCTTTGGGATATAAATCGGTTTTGGTACTTCCTTTATCACTTCTTTCGGTTTTTCAGCTTTATGATGATGATGCACGACTGGATAAGTTGGTGGCTTCATTTGAACAAATGGATGCTTCGTCATAGGCTTTTCCTTTACTGGCATTTCTTTCATTGGCATTTCTTTCATCGGTGCTTCTTTTTTAACCGATCCACTATGTGTAGGAACTTTAATTTTCATTCCTGGCATGATTTCATCGGGATTGGATAAATGTGAATTTAAGCTTTTTAATTGATTGAAGTCTACACCATATTTTTGGGCAATTTTCCACAGTGTATCTCCTTTTTGGACAATGTGTATCCTCACTCAATTCCCCTCCTAATCTAAACTCGCTATATATTGTATGAAACTATAGGCAAATTGACATTCTTTCTCGTATAAACTTATGAATCTCTTTACGGATTTATGTCGAGGACAGTCGGTACTTGTTTTGTTTATTGGATATTTCATTACATCATGTGGGTGGAAGAATACAATTTATTAACTCAGTATAGAAAACTCATGGCTTGATCCTTCAAGCAACCAAAGAGACTAGAGTTCGCCGAGCGGAAAGAGAGTTTTTCGGCTTTGATGTGCTCGATGCCTTCCTTTTGCGCTTATGCGTATTGGAAAGTAGAAATTGGGGCTGTCCGAAAAGTGGATTTCCTAAAAAATGTGAAAATCAAGAATGTTGATATATCAAGGCTTTGAACATGAATATGGGCATCCGAAAATCAAAATACATTCTTTCTGGGTAGCCCCTATTAACAACAAAAAGCTACCAAGATTACTTCATTCTAATCAAGGTAGCTTAGCGTAAAACAAAAGCTATTCAATAAATTCAAATTCAAACTCTAATAAACGAACAATATCCCCATCTTTTGCGCCACGTTCCCGAAGTGCTTCATCAACTCCCATTCCCCGCATTTGGCGAGAAAACCGTCTAACTGATTCATCACGAGTAAAATCAGTCATTTTAAATAATTTTTCTATTCTTTCTCCACTTAAAACAAAAGCTCCATCAGGATCACGTGTAATCACAAAATCAACATCTGCTTTTTCATGTTTATAAACAACACGGTTAATTGTTTCGTCATCTTCTTCACTTTCATAATTGAGTGGAAATTCAGGAGTTTTTTCTAATGTATCAGCAATGGCAAAAAGTAATTCCCTAATTCCTTCGTTCGTTGCCGCAGATATTGGGAAAACGGGAATATCTTCTTGTAATTGTTCCTTAAACTTCGCGAGGTTTTCCTCGGCATTTGGCATATCCATTTTATTGGCGGCGATAATCATCGGTCGTTCCGTCAAACGTAAATTGTATTCTTTAAGTTCGTTATTAATTGTTAAAAAATCTTCGTATGGATCCCGTCCTTCAACTGAACCCATATCAATAACATGAACAATTACTCGCGTTCGTTCAATATGACGTAAAAACTGAATCCCGAGTCCTGCACCTTGGTGTGCACCTTCAATTAATCCTGGCAAATCCGCCATAACAAAACTTCTTCCGTCTTCCGTTTCCACAACACCTAGGTTTGGTACAATTGTTGTAAAATGGTATTCAGCAATTTTCGGACGAGCAGATGAAATGATTGAAAGTAATGTAGACTTCCCTACACTAGGAAATCCAACGAGTCCAACATCTGCTAAGACTTTTAATTCCATAACAATATACCGTTCTTGTCCTGGTTCACCGTTTTCTGCAATTTCAGGTGCAGGATTTCGTGGCGTTGCAAAACGAGTATTTCCTCTACCTCCACGGCCACCTTTTGCAATGACTGCTCGTTCCCCGTGTCTGACTAAGTCGGCAATCACTTCACCTGTATCATCATCTTTTACGACAGTTCCAGGCGGTACTTTTACAATCATGTCTTTTGCATTTCTTCCATGCTGACTTTTCGGACGTCCATGTTCGCCTCTTGGTGCTTTGAAATGACGTTGATAACGGAAATCCATTAATGTACGTAAACCTTCATCGACTTCAAATACAACATTGGCTCCATCTCCCCCATCGCCACCAGCTGGTCCACCTTTTGGAACAAATTTTTCGCGACGGTAAGCAACCATCCCGTTCCCGCCATCGCCACCTTTAACATACACTTTCACTTGATCGACAAACATATGTTTATCTCCTTCCATTTTTAAAGAAAAAACTAATTACGTTTTTTTAGTTAAAATTATTATTTCAACATAAAGGATAGTGATTCTTGACTAAGATTCATATTTACAGTTTTAAAATAGCCTGTTTGCTTATGTAAAAAGGACTCGATTTCATCTATATCCTTTAGTATTCCATAAAATTCAATAAAGAAACTCGGTTCTTCACCGTCAACAGATATTTTTATATGTAGTTCATTTTCCATATTTACTTGTGCAGATTTATCAATGATTTGGAAAAATTTAAAAAGCCACTTTGTTATTTTTTCATCATCAACAGATGATAAGCTCTTATTGCCTTCCACCTCATAATGAAGTTCGTACGTATGGGGCTCCCAATTAAAAGTCATTAATAATGTTGCAAGTTTATTTAGTGAAAGATTGGATAATTTTGTTTCTTGTTCAGCATAATGAATAATTTGATTAATAATTTCATTCACCTTCTCGCTATTTCCGAGAGCGGTATATCCTTTAATTAATTGTAATCGATTAAGCCAATCATGACGGACATGACGCATGATTTCAACCAAATTCCATTCCTTCATGCTTTCCACCTCATTCACTACAGGTTCATACAACTGAGTATTAGTATAACATAAACCAATTGTTTGCGTGAATGAAGAAACAATGGCAAAATAAAAGGTCAGACCCACAAATATGTGGAAATCTGACCCTATTATACGTGTATTGGGAATCCATTAAGCTTCTTGTGCTACTGGGTAAACACTAACTTTTTTCTTGTCACGACCCATACGTTCGAAACGTACAACACCGTCAACTTTAGCAAATAATGTATCATCGCCACCGCGACCTACATTTTCACCTGGATAAATTTTTGTTCCACGTTGACGATAAAGGATAGAACCACCAGTAACGAATTGACCATCAGCACGTTTTGCACCTAGGCGTTTCGCGATTGAGTCACGACCGTTCTTTGTAGAACCTACCCCTTTTTTAGACGCGAAAAATTGAAGATCTAATCTTAGCATTTATTCCACCTCCTATTTTTTGAAGGTAATTTTTATATAATCACTATAACTTTGCTCAATTGTTTGTAAGGACACAACCATCCCTTGAAGGAGTAGTTGAACTTTATCTTCCGTTTCTTCCGGTAGGCGATTTGGAACTTGCCAATGAAGATAGCCTCCTTCACCGCCTTGTTCAATCTCTGGAACAACATGAGTGAGAGCTTCCACTGCATTAAGTGAACCAAACGTTACCGCAGAAACACCAGCACAAACAATATCAGATCCGTATTTATCAAAGTTTGCATGTCCCTCAACAGTGAAGGCAGCAATTTTTTGATCGGATGTTTGTTTGATGGTGACTTTTATCATGTTTTGTCGCCTTAGCCTTGAATTTTTTCAATCGTAACTTTTGTATAAGGTTGACGATGACCTTGCTTTTTACGATAGTTTTTCTTAGCTTTGTATTTGAAAACGATGATTTTCTTTTGACGACCGTGTTTTTCTACTTTACCAGTAACAGTAGCACCGTCGACAAAAGGAGCACCAACTTTTGTGTTTTCGCCACCAACGAACAATACTTTATCAAAAGTAACTGTTTCACCGTCAGCTGCGTTTAATTTTTCAACGTAAATTGTTTGACCTTCTTCAACTTTAAGTTGTTTTCCACCTGTTTCAATAATCGCGTACATTTCTGCACCTCCTCTTTAGACTCAGACTCGCCGTAACTCGGTGTTTGCATCAGCAAAACTTTAGACCTAATACGAGCGGTTGTAGCACGGGTGCTACAAACAATAACATATGAATACTATCATATAATAAGAAAGCTGTCAATTCGTTTCAAAGATTTAATAGATTTCAGCTAATCAAACGTTTGATATGATAATGAGGTTTTGGAAAGTCAAAAACTTGAAATTTAATTGTAAATCCAAGTGTACGTTCCAAATTCATTAAATGCTCTTTATATTCTCCTGTGAAAAACTGTAAAACATCCTCAGTCACTTCAATGATTACTTCCATATAATCTTGATCTTTAAAACCCCATAGTTCCCTTTCTAGTTGGAAGGCGGCTGTAGCACTTGACTCAACAAAACCAGTTCCTTGGCATGTTGGACAATGGACCATCATTTTTTGCTGTAAGCTCGGTTTTGTACGTTTTCGTGACATTTCAAGAATCCCGAGATTGGTAAACCCAAAAACAATCGTTCTTTCTTGATCTCGTTCAAATTCTTTTTTTAATAAACGAATGATTGACTCTCGATCTTGGTCCTTTGTCATATTTATAAAATCAATAAAAATATTTCCACCGATATTCCGAAGTCGAACTTGTCGTGCTATTTCTTTTGCTGCTAACATGTTCGTCTTTCGAATGGTTTCATCTTTACGCTTTTGCCCAGGTGCTTTTGCCGAGTTTACATCAATAATTGTAAATGCTTCGTTCTCTTCAATCACAATATTTGCGCCATTATCAAGCCAAACAACCTTTTTATGTACTTTTTCTAATTCTTTATTAAGTGAATAGCGAGAAATAATATTCGTTTTTTCATGATAATATTCAATGTGAATATCCGTCCATACCTCTTTCAGCTGTTTAACAAGACGCAAATCGTCACAAATCACTTCATCTAGGTGAAACTTTTCCTTTAGATTTATAATCTCTTTCAAAAAACTGTTATTTTCCTTCAGTAGGGCTGGTGCTTTCACTTGTCCCACTGATGATAATAATTGCTTATGTTCCTCCCTTAACGCTTCTATCGCATCTAAAAATCTTTCTTTCGTTAACTGTCCTGCTTGAGTTCGGAATAGAAATCCTTCTGAATCATTCTTCATATCCATTGCCCAATCTCTTAACTGTTGACGTGCGGATTCTGATAACTTTTTTGAAACAGCAACATAATGACCGTATGGCATCAATATAACAGATTCACTCGTAAATTCGATATTTCCTGTTAAACGATAATATTTTGTATCTGTTTCATCTTTTACAATTTGAACAAGAATCTTTTCACCTTGGTGGATGTATGACTTTCTCTTGTCTACATTTCCTTCAAACTTATCTTTAATAAAAGCAGGGGTTTGTGAAAAATGTAAATAACCTTTCTTTCCTTTACCTATATGAACAAAAGCAGCTTCCATACTTGGTACTACTCTCTCTACAATCCCAATATAGATATTTCCAATTAGCGATTCCTGTTGCGGTTGTTCAATGTATAGGTTTTGTAAAACGTGATTTTCTATTAACAATATTCGTTTTTCCGACTCGCGTACATTAATAAGTAATTGATTCATATTCCAATCCTTCTTAACTTTTTCATACATTTATTTTATATATTTGTATCTTAATAAATCAAATCACCAATCTTTAATTGATGTGGAGTTTTCTCAAAATAATATTTTAAAATTTTACTTTCATGAATAGGTGGGGATGTTTTACCAAGTTCGATAACAAAAATTTGATGCTCATATCCTCGCCTAAATTTTTCTACCACTTGACTGATTTCTTCTTCTTTACGGACATAAATTTCAGTCACTTTACGATTGTGATCTTCTTTCACATACCGTTCAATTAAAAAACGCATCCACGTATAAGGTCGATGTTTCCATTCTTTATATAACGAGATAAATAAAAACAAGGCAATGACCCAGCCATTTAAATGATAAGGAAAAATAATAACGATAACAAAACAATATACGAGTAGAAAAATCATAGAAAAAAGAATGGAATGTTGTAATGCCTTCATAAACGGATAATATTTGGAAAAAAATAAGTAGATGAGCTTTCCTCCATCGAGTGGTAAAATCGGTAAACAATTAAATAGAAAAATCATTATATTATATTTGACAAAATTTGTATATAATTGTGAGTCAATCATTCCATATTTATTCAGTAAAAAGGCAAGGATAATCATCCAACTATGTTGCAGGGGGCCACTAATTGTCACAATAAATTCTTCTTTTATAGGACGATTTCCATGTTCTTCTGTCTCGAGCACCCCACCGAACGGCAAAAGAATAATATTCTTGATTCTCCATGAAAAAAAAGAAGCCGCCGCAGCATGGCCAAGCTCATGAACTAAAACAATAAAAAATAAGATGAGTAATTCTTTAAACTGCGCTGTCATAATAGCAATTGCAACAATGAGCCAAGATAAGGGATGAATATGAATGTGGGTTAGGAGATAAAACCACTTATTCAAATTTTATCACCTGTACGGGGTCGATAAATTTTTCGTCTTGTTTAATGGCAAAATAAAATTCTCCTGTTGTTCCAGTCCCATCCGTTGATACAAAACCAATTTCATCCCCTGCTTTAACTTTATCATAGGATTTCACTTTAATCCCACCAAGTTGTCCATACCATGTTTGTGTTTGATCTGCATGTTGTACAATGACCGTATTTCCATAAACCTCATGGACACCAGCGAATTCTACAACACCACTTTGAATTGCCTCAACGGAGGCCCCTTTTAACGTCTGAATGGTAACACCTTGTTTATCAGATTCAAAGTTTTCTAAAATAACTCCATTCGCTGGAAGCGCATATTTGCTCGGTTCATCTTCCTTCTTCGGTACTTGTTCAGGAAAAAGTGCTAAAGGTTTACCAAATTTCTTTTCATACCAATTAGCAACCGTTGCAAACTGAAATTCCTTCTCCATTACTTGAGTAACTGCTGTGCGCACGGGCTGAAATTTTTCCGTTTCATTTTTAAAGGAAATGGCAACTACTAATAATAAACAGGCGGAAACTAAAATCTTGAACAGAAAAGCTTCCTTGTTAAATAATGGATGTCCTTCGTTTTTCATTCCATCACTTGTTGAATACCAAGCAAAATCATGCTGTTCATGGTATTCTGGATAAACTTGTTGATTTTTCATCTTTGTTGTCGTTGAGTATGTACGATTATATTTTTTTCGTTTCTCAATTCGTTTACGTATCTCTTTTCTTCTGTCCCTCAAAGAACAACACCCCTTTTCCATCATTTCTGTCATGTTAACAGGATGTCCACCTAATTAAATTTATGACCTGTCCAATGATAGTATGACAAAGAAAGAAAAGGGGGTAGTTGAAATATATAAAGAATACTCACGGCTTGAGCCTTTAGGCGACCAAAGAGACTAGAGTTTGCTTGATAAGAAAAAGAATTTTTTGACTTTGATATAATGCTGTTTGCGCCTTCCTTGTGCGCCTATGCGTATAGGAAAGCAGAAATTTGAACATGGATATTTTTCTATTAGCTAAAAAAGAATGCTAAAACGGGTCAGCATCCTTTTCTTAAGATTATTTAGTTAAGAAACTATGATCCTATCATTATGCGCGTGCACCAAAAAATTTCTTTAAACGAGTGAACATGCCTTTTTCATTATCTTCTAATTGTTGTAAAGGAACCGATTCCCCTAGTATTCGTCTTGCAATATTGCGGTAGGCAATGCTTGCTTTACTATTTGGGTTCATTGCAATTGGTTCACCGATGTTTGAAGCTTTAATTACTTCTTCATCATCAGCTACGATTCCAATAAGCTCAACAGCTAAAATATTTGTTACCTCGTCAACATCTAGCATATCCCCGCGTTTTACCATGTTTGTCCGAATTCTGTTAATAACTAATCGTGGAGGTTCAATTGGTTCTTTTTCAAGCAATCCAATAATCCGGTCAGCGTCACGAACAGCAGAAACTTCTGGTGTAGTAACGACGATAGCCCGGTCTGCACCAGCGACCGCGTTTTGGAACCCTTGCTCAATCCCTGCAGGGCAGTCAATAATGACATAATCAAACTCATTTTTCAAGTCGTTTACTAAAGTTTTCATTTGTTCAGGTGTAACCGCAGTTTTATCACTACTTTGGGCTGCAGGAAGTAAATACAAATTTTCTTCAAAACGCTTATCTTTTACAAGTGCTTGATGTAGTTTACATTTTCCTAAAGCAACGTCTACTAAATCATAAATAATTCGATTTTCTAACCCCATGACAACATCTAAATTTCGTAATCCAATATCGGTGTCTACTAAACAAACTTTTTTTCCTTGTAATGCTAGAGCTGTTCCAATATTAGCAGAAGAAGTAGTTTTTCCGACTCCACCTTTACCAGATGTAATTACTATTGCCTCACCCATGATAATAGCCTCCTTCCACAAAACGATTTAAAATCGGTCGTATCTTCCTTAAAACAATGATTCTATCAATAATCAATTGATTTTCTTCGTTAATATAAGCACATTCCGATTGGTTTCCATACGAATCTTGATCCTCTGAACGCCAAAAATAATCTGCAATTCGCAACTGGCTTGGGCGCATCACAGCAGCACAAATGACCGCGTCTTCGTTACCAGTCGCTCCTGCATGTGCAATACCTTTTAATTGCCCCATGATAAAGATATTACCACTCGCAATTACTTTTGCACCCGGATTCACATCACCGATAAGTAATAAATCACCTGTTATATTTAAAATTTGTCCAGAGCGAATAATTTTGGAGACTACCGTAATCCCCATCTCACTTTTAATCTGATGTACTTCTTCTTTTAATATAACATTGGATTCAATAGATGCAATAAGTAAATTTTTATCTGGACTAATTAATTTTCGAATGATATTTTCCTGTTCCTCAGTGAGCAACCGATTTCCTGTATGAATACGGACAGAGACCTCATGGGAATCATCAATTAATTTTGCATGAGGAAATAGTTTCTCTTCAATTTCTTTCAATAGGTCGGAAAATGAACATGCATCATCAAGGCGCAGCAAAAGCCCGTCTTTTGTGCCTTTGATTGTGACATTTTGTGTCTTTATCATGAATGAATTCACCTCATTAAAGAAAAATTCGACAAAAGCCAGGCGATTCCCTTTATTTTTATAAGAAAAAAGCGTGTTCAAAGCGAATCAATGTTTAGGAGAGCAACATTTATTAGTTTTTTAGTCAAATTTTATGTATTAAAGGGTAGTTAAGATTGGAACATACCCTCTTCTTCTTTTAGTTTCCGTAGTTGTAAAAAGTAGTTTTTCATGGAATAAGAGAAGAATAAATAAAAAATAAAATTTAGTATTAAAGTAGGGATTAACCGATGATTCGTAAAATATTTTACAGGGATGGTAGCGATCTGTAATAAGCTAAATATTCCATAGATGCCAAATTCAGTAAGAATAATTGCTAATAAACTCACAATCGCCATAATAAAAAGATTTGAATGCCAAAATTTCATTAGTTTAGAAACAAGATATATAACAACTGGGTACCATAATAAATAAATACCTAATATTCCTGTAAAAACGATATCCATCACTAACCCTATGATTGCTCCGTAAATGATCCCTTTTTTCGAATCATAGTAGACAGTCATAAAAATTAAATATAAGAAAAGAAAACGAGGAACAATAATCCAGTAATTCGAAAATAACTTTGAAGGAAAAAAGTTAGCAAATAGGCTTTCTAAACAAAAAAAAGTGACGACAAATATCGGAATCCACCACTGTTTTTTCATTTCTCTTCCACCTTTTCACCCATTGCTGCCATTTCCCCTTCAACAACAATGACATTTTCAATATTATAGAAGTTTGCAGCTGGTTTAATGTAAGCTGTTTGGGTTAAGCCATATTGGTCCGGCTCTACCTTTTCAATTTTACCGATATACAAACCTTTTGGAAAGACGTTTGCTAATCCCGAAGTCGTTACTTCCATCCCTTTTTTAATTTTTTCCTCAGATGGAATTTGTTGTACGATTAATCGTTGCGTCTTTACGTCAAAACCTTCAATAAGTCCGTAAACATCATGATCACCTGGTAATTGAATAGCGACGTGAATTCGATTTGTTCGGTCTACCGTTGATAATAATTGGACAGTTGAAGTGATTTTTCCTACACTTTTAACTTTCCCAATCATTCCTTCAGCAGTAATAACTGCCATATTTTTCTGAATTCCTTGGACCTCGCCCTTATCAATAATTAACGATTCATCCCAACGGTCTGGATTTCTAGCAATTACGGATGCATGATAGGACTTAAATGTGGCTAAATCCTTATCCTTTTTAATAATTGCTTTTAATTCTTCGTTTTCTTTTTCAAGACGGTCTGCTTTTACTTTAATTTGGGCATATTCATCTAATCTTTCTTTTAGTACTTTATTTTCTTTATAAGTTTGTTGCAAATCCCGAACATTTTCGACAAAATCTGAGGCAAGATGAGCAGGCTTTGCAAAAATAATTTGTGCAAAACCTGCTGTATCTTTAACAAATTGTTCCGGCCAAGAAAGATTACGATCTCGTAAAGAGAAACCAATCAATGCCACGAGGATAATAATTCCTCCTAGTAAAATAATAAGTTTTTTATTCGTAAAAAAATGTGGCATGATCTACACCTCTTCAACATTACACTTTAGCTTTATTTTTAAATATGTCGATATGTTCTAATGCTTTGCCGGTACCGATAGCTACACAATCTAATGGGTTTTCCGCAATTAAAACTGGCATATTTGTTTCGTTCGAGATCACTCGGTCTAAGTTTCTAAGTAATGCACCGCCACCTGTTAAGACAATTCCACGGTCCATAATATCCGCAGCTAATTCTGGTGGAGTTTTTTCAAGCGTATTTTTAACAGCCTCGACAATGGCAAAAACTGTATCTTTTAACGCTTCTGCAATTTCTTCTGAAGTTACTTCAATTGTTTTTGGAAGTCCTGTTAAAAGATCTCGACCCCGAATTTCCATATTGTCGATTCCTTCTGGCAATCCAGCAGAGCCAATTTCCATCTTAATTGTTTCAGCAGTACGGTCCCCAATCATTAAATTATAATGTTTACGGATATACGTAATAATAGAATCATCCATTTCATCACCAGCGATTCGAATGGATTGACTAGTAACAATCCCACCTAAAGAAATAATTGCTACCTCAGTTGTTCCTCCGCCGATATCGACGACCATACTACCTGTAGGTTCCCAAACTGGTAGGTCCGCACCAATTGCAGCCGCAAATGGCTCTTCAATTGTATATGCATCTCGTGCACCCGCTTGACGTGTCGCATCAATTATAGCACGTTCTTCAACTGCAGTAATTCCTGATGGCACACAAACCATAACATAAGGTTTCCGACCAAAGCCACCTTTACTTTTCATCGCTTGATTAATAAAGTGTTTCATCATTTTTGCCGTTGTTTCATAATCAGCAATAACACCATCTTTCATTGGTCGAAGTGCAACAACATTTCCTGGTGTACGGCCGATCATGTTTTTCGCATCATTCCCAACCGCAACAATTTGTTTTGTGTCTGTTTGAAAAGCAACAACTGATGGCTCACGTAGAACCACACCTTTTCCTCGAATATAGACAAGTGTGTTGGCTGTACCTAAATCAATTCCTAAATCTTTTGAACCAAATCCAAACATGGTTGTATCTCCCTTTCTCATACATTCTCTTGTTAAATCATGTTGCATATATAGCACGTTTTTATCGTTTGTCAATTGTTTTCATTTTATTGACTGATTACAAAAAAATTTATAATCGTCTTTTTAAAGCGAAAGCCACATCCGTACTATAACATAAATAGCCGTTATTTTTTCTTTAAAAATAAAAAAATCATACGTATTATTATATATCATTGTAAAAAAAAATAATAGTGGTAATCATATTATAAATAACCTTTTTCTTTTAAACTAACATATCGTTTGTCACCGATGATAATATGGTCTAAAACTTCTACTCCTAAAATTTTACCACATTCGACAAGTCTTTTCGTCACTTCTATATCTTCACGGCTCGGTGTCGGATTTCCTGAAGGGTGATTATGCAAACAAATCATTGATGCGGCTGAACGTCGAAATGCTTCTTTAAACAGTTCTCTTGGATGCACAATTGAGGCGTTCAAACTACCGATGAAAATCGTTTGTTTGTGTATCACTTCATTTTTTGTGTTTAGAAATAAACAAACAAAATGTTCTTGTGTGAGAAAACGCATTTCTTCCATCACATAGTTGGCCCCATCTTCTGGTGAACGAATGACATACCGATCCTCTTTTTTTAAGTTTGCTATCCTTTTACCAAGTTCGAATGCAGCGAGTAGCTGAATCGCTTTTGCTTCCCCAACACCTTTAATTTTCGTTAATTCTTCAAGAGTGGCATCCATTAACATTCGGAACCCTTGAAATTCACTTAAAATACGTTGAGATAGCTGTAGGACAGATTCTTTTCTCGTACCTGTTCGTAAAATAATTGCTAATAATTCTTGATTTGAAAGACTACTCGGTCCTTGATTAATAAATCGTTCCCGTGGTCGTTCTTCTTTTGGGAAATCTTTTATCATCAATTGCTCCGTAATCTCACTTCTCCTCCTCACCTTTGTTCACTTTGGGAAGTTATGGTTGCACGTACAAAGTTTTGCTTTCTGTAAATCATTATTATGCTAAAACAATGCACTTTTTGAAAAGTTGAAGGATTGGTGAAAAAGTGTTTTATGAGGTCGAACCGTATCGTTTATATGTAAGCTGCTTTTTTAATTGTCAATGTCGAGTCGTGTATCTCCCTCACAATTTTTTAAATGGAAATTTCATCTCCTTCAACGTGTGATAAAGCTTTGCAATTGGTAGACCGACTACAGCGTAGAAATCACCATGAATCGATTTCACTAAGGTTGCCCCATATCCTTGAATGCCATAACTCCCTGCTTTATCTAGCGGCTCCCCTGTACGAATATAGCGGTCAATTTCTTCCTCAGTTAGTTCCCAAAATGTGACATCTGCTTTTTCGTAAAATACTCGTTTATCGTTTCCGTTAATAATGCAAGTTCCTGTATAAACAGAATGCGTGTTTCCTGATAATGTAGTCAACATTTGCTTTGCTTCATCGTAGTCAGCTGGTTTTCCTAAAATTTGATTTTTGAAAACAACAATCGTATCCGCTCCAATAATAAAAGCATCTTGCTGATTATTCGCAACTGAGCTTGCTTTTCTTTTTGCTAAATTCATGACAATTTCCTCAGGTGGTAAATTCTTATCGACTGATTCATCGACATTACTCGATATAATTTCGAATGATGTTACAAGTTGTTTGAGGATGTCTCGCCTACGCGGTGATGATGAAGCTAAAATGAGGCGTGCCATAATTTCACCTTCCTATCCAAATGTACGAGGGGAGATACACATCTTTAATACTATCAAAGGAACAATCGACACTCAACGACATAAAATTTACTTTTCGCTTACAAAATGACATATTTATATATGATTTCTGTAACAAAATTGATTTTCAAGTGGAGAATTGCCTGCGAAAATCATTTATTTACCATCATAGATTGGCATCTTTCAACAAGCACAATATTTTAACCATCGACTGGCGCTTGAATGTTGATGGTGATTTTTCCTACTTACTGATGGTGCTTGTATGCAGTTGTTTTTTTCGTACTTATGGCGTTTATATGTAGTTTGTGATTTTTCATACATACTTATGATACTTATATGAGGTTTTTTGATTTTTCAAACATATTTATGACGCTTAATATTTTGACTGTGATTTTTCTACGTACTTACTGGTGCTTAGAGTAAATAGTATCTCGAAACAAATTCTAATAAATACTTTTGCAAGTTTTGCCAGTTTTTATTACTCCCCTCTTGTAAATACACTGTCATTGCCTCCGAAGCACCTACTAACGACTGTTGCAATTCTTTAATCGGACCTTTTTGTAGATTTGAGAACTCCTTTAATTTTTTCTGCCTTTTCGTGAGTTCCTCCATATTCAAATTTGAACTTCCTTGTAAATATACATTTGCACTTTCTTTTACTAATGTTTCATAAAATGGGTAAGCTGATTCGAGAAATTGCTTTTCTTCCTTCGTTAAATGTTGAATTACTTTTTCGTTCATATCTAATTTCGTCGGCCAAGTATCTTTAAATGTTTTTTGATAAAATTCCGTACCTCTCATTTCTTTCCCTGTTTCTAATGTGTCTGTTACAGCGACAAATATTCGTATATTTTCACCATTATTAATAGAAGACGCAGGAAGATTCTTCTTTTGATAATCTTCTAAAATGACTTCAACAGAAGATTTATTTTGATAGACTCCTTGCTGAAGGATATATAAACTTACTGCCGGTAACACGGTTTCTTCTTCCCCTGTACTAGCCGTACCACTAGCAGGTGCAGGTTGTCCACCTTGACCTTTTTGATTGGGCTCCTTCACCATCATTTGCAATAGAATGATTCCAATTAACACACCTATAGCAATAGCCGAGATCATAGCAATCACAACCGCTGGATTCCCTTTCTTTTTTTTCAGTTTAGTAGTAGCTGGATTCGGCTTCTTTTTCAAACGATCTTTTAATAGTGGAACAGCCTTTTCTTCAGTCGTCGCCGCAACTTCCCTTTTCGCTTTCCAGTCATGAATAACAATTTCTTCATTATAGTCTTTTTCTTCACCATTTATTTTAATTTTTATTTTTTGATCTCCAGCCATTGTACGTCCCCCTTGCTAGATTCATAGAATTCCCTTTGCTTTACACGAATTTATTACTATCCTATCACATCGTTTTTGAAAAATACCAAGACTTTTGTCGTCATTTGTGCGTTAAATTTCGACAAAGGTGGCGAGGGGCCTTTATAAGTGACGGTTTTTTAACCGATATGGGAGATTTTTTCCGAAGTTCACTCCTTTTTTCCGAAGTTGAGGCATTAGTTCCGAAGTTGCTCCTTATATTTCCGAAGTTATAGTTTTTATTTCCGAAGATGATGGGATTTTTTATAGTTGTATTTAATTTATTCATAGTGAAATTCTATTTAAAACACCCCATTTGGCTTTGCAATGAAAAAAATTATCTAAAGATGCAGAAATTTCCGCTAGAAAATTCGTGAGTTTTTAAATATACCTAAACCAGATGAGCTGAAATATTTACTAAGGAAATCAGGTTATGTGAAAAGTGGAAAAACGTCTGACACAATTTATCAACTAGAATTAAAATAGGGGGTTGCAAATTAGCAATCCCCGTTAAATAAGAAAACTCTCAATATACCACTGTATTATTATATCGGTATAGAAATAGGCGATGATGGCTCCGATGCTGATGAACGGGCCAAATGGTATGGGAACTCGTTTTTTATATCCTTTTATTAGGATAATGATTAGTCCGAACAGCGCACCGATAAACGATGAAAGGAAGAGTGTCATGACGGTTGCTTTTGTACCTAGAATGAGTCCTTGGACAAAAAAGAGTTTAATATCGCCGCCTCCCATACCACCACGACTGACAACTGCTAGTAGGTAGAGGATTCCAAACCCAACGATCGCACCGACGATGGAGTCCCACCATGGTGAAAGTGGATGGATGAACCGAACGATAATAAAGACAATGAGAAAGAATAGTAAAACGCGATCTGGAATTATCATATAAGCGAGATCAGATACAGTGATGATAACAAATAGTGAAATTAGTAGAATCGCAATGGCTAATTCCCATGACCAATGATAAAAGTAAAATGCAAACGCATATAAAAGGCCAGTAATGAGTTCCATTACGGGATAAATTGCTGAGATTCGCGTTTTACATTGGCGACATTTTCCTTGCAAAAATACGTAAGACAGTACAGGGATATTTTCAAACCAGGATAACTCGTGTTGGCAATTTGTACAATGGGAGTTTGGGTATACGATGGATTCTCTTTTTGGAATTCGTAAGCCAACGACATTGAAAAAAGAACCAAAGACTAGTCCAAAAATAAAGAAAAAGAAAGTAGTAACCTCGTTCATGTACATTCCTCTTTTAAAATATCATTTCGGACCCATCGATAAATGGATCCGTTATTATAGTCATATAAATAAACACTGGTGAAGCAATATCGTAAACAGTAGTATTTCTACGCTTTATATTGTGCCGATTCATTATGGAATATGTTGAATCTAATTTAGAAATAAGCACGACTGTTTTAAACATTTGGTTCTAAGTAATCAAGTTGATGCTTTACTGTTAACAGACACTTCTTACTTTATACATTTATAGCGATATTTCAGTAAAAGCTGTAATAAAACTAACTAAGAACTAGAAAATAGTGAAGCTGTGCTGTTAAAACAGACCACTGCTTTATATATTTGTGCGAACACTGTTTTGATTCATTCGTAAACAATCTATAAACTTCATCCCAAGCTTACTGACCTGAATCATAGTAGAACGTTGTAATTTGAACGTCCATTGTGATTGATTCTGTGCCATCTTCTTCATATAACAGTTCTCGTTCAGCCGGTTTTGTAAAGTTCATTGTGTCGACGCGGGTGATTCGTTCTAGTTTTTCCAACTCTTGTAAAAATTGTTGGAAGTGTTCAAAATCCGGTGATATAACTGAAAGATTAAGTGTAATGAGTTTTACGTTGCTTGGTAAGTTTGTGTCATTTGCCAAGTCGGATTCTGGTGGTATTTCCGTGTCTTCCGCGTTTTTTTCGCCTGTGTCTGACCCATTATCATCCTCGTCAACTGCTTGCTCATCTTCCTTACCATCAGTTGATTCGTCTCCTGCTTTTGTATCTTCCTGATTTTTCGTCTCTTTTTCAATCGCAACATCCGTTTCTGACAATTCCCCATCGTAATTGTTAAACGAAACCGAATCAATGCGGCTGTCACTAATTAACTCAATTTCTTGCAAGTGTCGAAGGAGTTCATCAATACTTCTTGATGTCGGCATTTTCTTTTCAAGTTTTGCCGTATTCTCTTTTGTTGGTTCTTGTTTTTCTTGTGCCTTTAACGATTTAATTTCTGCTTCTAATTGATTCACATTATTTTTCGATGAAGCAACATCATCTTTTATTGGTGTGATGAGATATAGATAAGCTAAACCGAGTAATAGAAATAAAATAATTGCAATAAACAAAACGATTTTCTTTTTCTCTTGAAGAAAATCACTCATCTGCTTCACCCCCTGTTGGTAAAAGGGCTGGTAAATAGACCGCGATACTTAAACTGACATCGTATCTAGGCATTTCCTCAAAACGTTTCTCATCGTTCTCTTCTTCTGACTCTTCTAGTGAAGAAGTTGAGATGTTGTCTACTTTTACATCAGAAAAATATTTAGAAGTGTTTAATTTTTCCACATAAGCTGCTACCATATCAAGTGATTCAAATTGTGCTTGAACGGTTACTTGACCGGTGCTATATGAATATTGGTTTAAATAACTTTCTTCATTAGGTAATAAATGCAGTAATTCGTTAATTACTTTCGATGTTGGGACGGTTAGTTTTTCAGCATAACGTACGGCATCGGCTAAACCCATACCCGTTGATTCATTATTCATTTCTGATTCTAGCAATTGTTTTTCTAATGTTAGGCTTTCAGTCCTTGACTGGAATAGTTTCAAATCGGATTTTGCTTGAAAATAATGAAAAGTCATGAACCCGACTAGTAAAAACCAAACAATGAAAACAATGAAAAAGAGTAATGTAGACCGTTCACTTTGCCTATCTTTTTCTGGTAATAAATTTATTTCTGGAATCACTTCACTTCCCCCTTTAACGCGAGCCCGAGAGATGGAATAAACACTCGATTCACTTGGCCCGTTTTTGCTGGTGAAAGATACGCGTCCAGAATTCGAATCGGCGTTGGAATTGTTGTAGAAACCTTTTTTGAAATAATATCTAATCGTGGAAAATCACCTAATAAGATTACTCTTGAAACTTGTTTCTCACCTTTATGAAGCGAGTAACGGTAAAAGTTCATAATTCTTTCTAATTCAATCATTTGATCATCAAGGAGACCGTAAAAGGCTTCTTCGTCCCCTTGAAAAACCCATTTCAATGAACCATCTTCTTCAACATCACAACGCCAATCTTTCAAGGAAACATCTAAATCGAGAAAACGTAAAAACTCAGGTTTATGTTCAGAAAAAATACTAATAACAATTGAATTTAAATTTAGCTCAAAAAAGAGTATCGCTTCCTCAGGATTCATTTCCGGTTGCAAATAACGATAGTAACGATAAATTCCAATAGAACGAACATCGGCAACAACCGGAATCAAACCTACATCCTCAAAGACTGCTGTATATTTATTCAATTCTTCTTCCGGCACCGCAAAAAGTAAGCCTTCCCGTTTACTGCTGGAAGGGTCAGTAACCGGTAAAGGATAGACGTCAAAGATTGGATTTTCAAACGGCAAATAGAACGTCCGCCCCAATTCCATATAAAAATGACCTTTTACATCTTCATCTTTCAGTTGTGCAGGGAATTCCACCTTTTTCATAATCATTAACGAATCCGGTACATAAAAGCGCACGTGACGACGCTTGAGACCCCAATCTTGGACGAGATCCTTCATAAATTGGTAAAACTCCATATCATCAAGAATCCGCCCATGCTCGAGTAGACCATCAGGAATGGCTCTTTCCTCGAAGCTCTTCACTTTTGTCAAATCACCACCTGGATAATCAACCATCCGAATCGCATAATCATCAATAACAAGATTGATCGTTTTCTTTGTTGAAAATAAATCGAGCATGGGTGGACCTCCTTGATTATTCATATTAATACTAATTTTTCCTAATATCAGTTAGATTCTGTTTCTCAATTAAGTGTCTTCAATGCTGATTTAATACCTGCTTCTGTTAGAGGAGTACCGGTTGCCTTAGTAAAAGTAAAACCAATTAATTCCCATTGGCTATCACTTTTTTTCACCCCTGTAAAATTAGTTACACTGCTATCTAAATACCCTTTAGTGATTAAGGTGTCCTTCTTGTATCCTTCATTTCCTGTAGAAATAGTTTCTAATGCCTCACCATTTGCATCCGCAAGTTTTGCAGCAGCAATAATATTCAATGCGTCATTAAGCTCAGATTTTTTTTGTGAATCAGAAATAATATTACCTATCATTGGAATTGCGATTGCTGCAATAAGTGCTAAGATAACTAATACAGCTAGGATTTCAACAAGCGTCATACCTTTTTCATTTTTTAATTGCTTTAAGTGTTTTTGCATTTTTCTTCCTCCTATTTTTACGTTTTAATAAATGTTATCGTTCTTCGTGCCGATTTCCTCCTGGCAACCACCCCCCAAAAGGTTATATAGTTTTGTTCTTTCCTTGTTAAAACGATGTTGCTGCGTGAATTTCTGTTCAACTCACGTATCTATTAAACTTTTTTCCTTATCTCATTAAATTTGTTGATAGATTGTAAACATTGGGACCATGATTGACATGATAATGGTTCCGACGACAACTGCTAAAAGGACAATCATAATCGGTTCAATTAATGATTTCAATGTATCAACAGACCTGTCCACTTCGGCTTCATAGAAATCGGCTATTTTGGCAAGCATGAAGTCAAGAGATCCTGTTTCTTCTCCAATTGCCACCATTTGTGTGACAAGAGGTGGGATGACCCAACTTTTCTCTAATGGTTCAGACAATTTACTTCCTGTCTCGAGACTATCCCTAGCTTCTAACACCACTTTCCCAATTACCGGGTTATTAACGACTTTTTCAACAATCGTCAATGCCTGTAAAATTGGCACAGAACTAGAAAATAAAGATGATAGTGTACGAGAAAACCGGGCAATCGCTGACTTTTGCAACAGTTTCCCGAATATTGGCATTTTTAATATAGCTACATGGACACTATATTGAAAAACTTTATTGCTTTTCATAAAAAAGGAAAAAGTTGCAATGATGGCAATAACTATTAATAAAACAAACCACCAATATTTCTGGACGACCGTACTGACACCGAGCATAAATTTCGTAATACTTGGTAACTCACTATCAAATTGGGCAAACATTTCCGAGAAACTAGGAATAATCGTAACCATTAAGAAAATAACAACGGCGATAATAACAATTAATAGTGTAATAGGATACGCCATCGTTGACTGTACCTTTTTCTTTAAGTCATATTGCTTTTCTAAGTATCCTGCGAGTCTGTCTAATGTTTCGTCTAAATTCCCGGTTGCTTCACCAGCACGGACCATATTGACAAAAATTTGTGGGAAGATTTTCGGGTATTTTCCTGCTGCGTCCGAAAACGGAATTCCTCCGCGGATATCTTCCTCAATCGCTGTGAGTACTTTTTTTAATGCTTTACTTTCCGTTTGCTTTGCTAATATTTTTGTTGAGTCAACAATGGAGACCCCAGCACGAATGAGTGTGGCGAATTGTCTGCAGTAAATGACAAAGTCTTGTTGTTTAACCGGGTTTCCAATCGTCACTTCTTTATTTAATAAGCCTGTTGCTTCCGTTATTTCCCGGGGACTAATATCCATTTCACGAAGTTTTTTTATTGCTTGCGTTTTATTGATCGCATCTACCGTTCCACGTTTTAATTTACCTTCTCTTGAGCGTCCGATATATTTATAAATAGCCATTCATATCACCTGTTATATATGGGGCTGCATGATTATAGTCAATCGTTCCTGCACTTAACAGGTTTTGAATCGACATCTCCAACGTATGCATTCCTTGAGCTCGGCTCGTTTGTAATACATTTTGAATTTGATGAATCTTTTCATTCCGAATCAAGTTCGCTACAGAAGCTGTATTAATCAAAATTTCTGTCGCTGCAACCCGGCCGCGTCCTTCTCTTAATGGAAAAAGCCGTTGAGAAATAATCCCTTGTAAAACGTTCGATACTTGTAGACGAACTTGTCTCTGTTGATGGGGTGGAAACACGTCAATAATCCGGTCAATTGTTTGTGCTGCACTACTCGTATGTAGTGTTGCTAAAACTAAATGCCCTGTTTCAGCTGCCGTAATTGCCGTTGAAATGGTTTCTAAGTCACGCATTTCACCAACAAGAATAATATCTGGGTCTTGCCGGAGTGATGCCCGCAATCCGTTCGCAAAGCTTTTCGTATCTGAACCAATTTCCCGCTGATTAATGATTGACTTCATATGGCTATGAACATACTCAATTGGATCTTCCAATGTAATAATATGTTTTGCGTAATTGCGATTAATATAGTTAATCATTGCTGCTAGCGTTGTTGATTTCCCCGAACCAGTTGGACCAGTAACAAGAATAAGGCCTTGAGGTTTGTCCATTAACGATTCAAGTGTCTTCGGTAAGTTTAACTGTTCAATTGTCGGAATTTCAGTTGGTATTGCCCGTATCGCAACACTAATACTATTCCGTTGTCGATACGCATTTAACCGAAATCGTGACAGTCCTTCGAGTTCATAGTTAAAATCGATTTCACCTTTTTCAAGAAATTGTTCCCAAAGTGTTTCTGGAACTAATTCTTTCGCAATATTTTCAGTATCTACTCTTGATAACAGGTACCCCTCTTCAGGAAGTAATGCTCCGTCTATCCGAAAAACAGGTGGTGAATTCACAATAATATGGAGGTCAGATGCATGTTCATAATACGCTTTTTCTAGTAAACTTCGAATGTGATATGCCATGATTTTCCTCCTATTCCAGCACTGATACACGTAATATTTCTTCTGTAGTTGTTAAACCTTCTTGTACTTTCATTAACCCATCATCGATTAAAAATTTCATACCTTGTTCACGAACGTAATTACGAATCTCTGTCGAAGGAGCTGTTTTTAAAATGAGACGCCGAACGGTTTCATCAATTGGCAACACTTCATGTATAGCCATTCGTCCACGGTAACCCGTCATATTACAACTTGGACAACCGCGACCTCTTCTGACCGTTTCAATCGACAATCCTCGGCTTGCAAAAATTTCTTTTTCCCGCTCCGTTGCCTCCACTGTATGACCACAATCGCGACAAACACGGCGGACAAGTCGTTGCGCAACAATTCCAAGCATAGAAGAAGAAATTAAAAATGGTTCTATTCCCATGTCAACGAGCCGTGCTAATGCTTCAATCGAACTATTCGTGTGTAGTGTGCTTAATACTAAGTGACCAGTTAATGACGCCCGTGTTGCGACTTCTGCTGTTTCCGTATCGCGAATTTCCCCAATCATCACGATATCTGGGTCTTGCCGTAAAATCGACCGTAAGCCACTAGCAAACGTTAAACCAACATTTTCATTTACTTGAATTTGGTTTACACCTTCCATTTGGTATTCAACTGGATCTTCAACGGTGATGATATTCACATCTTCGGAATTCAACTCGTTTAATGTCGCATATAATGTAGATGATTTCCCTGAACCAGTCGGTCCGGTAATCAAAATAATCCCGTTTGGTTTTTTTAGCATGGTAGAAAACTTTTCCATATTTGTATGAGAAAAACCAATTTTATCGAGACTATTCATCGTATTGGACAAATCAAGAAGACGCATAACAACTTTTTCACCATAAATCGTTGGCAAGCTTGATACACGAATATCCACTGGTTTAAAGTTAATCGTCGTTTTAATTCGCCCATCTTGTGGGAGCCGGGTTTCTGTAATATTCAAGTTCGCCATAATTTTAATCCGCGCAGTAATGACGTTTTGCATATGTTTTGGCAAAGCTCGTTCTGTTCGTAAAATACCGTCCACACGATAACGAACACGATATTCTGTTTCATGAGGATCAAAATGGATGTCACTGGCACGTTGTATTAATGCATTCGCAATAATTTGGTTTACAAGCCGAACAACCGGGGAATCATCATCAGCTACTCGTGTTTCATCAAGCGTTTCGGTTGTTGCGATTTCCTCCATTACTTCTTCCATTGATTCTTGCAAGTCAAAGTATTTCGTAATCGTCCGATATAGTTCATCTTTTGTCGCAATCGCAGGCTCAATATGATACCCGGTAGCCATTCGCAACTCTTCAATGGCAAAATAATCCATCGGGTCAGCCATCGCAACCAGTAATTTATTTTTATCCCGACGAATCGGCATTGCATAATGTCGTTTTGCTAATTCTCGAGGGACTAATTGGATAACTTCCGGTTCAATTGGATATTGGTAAATATTGATGTGAGGAATACCTAATTGAAATTCGAGCACTTCAATTAGTTGTTGTTCTATTATATATCCTTCTCGAAGTAAGGCATCCCCTAATTTTTCATCCGGTGATTTATTTTTTAATGTCTGAATTAATTGTTCATCTGAAATTAAGCCTGATTCAACTAGTAAATCCCCTAATCTTTTTCTTGCCAATTCATCCACCTCCTCACGTAAAGGTTATTTCACAATATTTGGCTGTTCATAGATCATATCATCGGTTGATTCTTCATGATGTATAGAATTCGGACTATCACCTGATTCTTTTTCTTCAGAATCATCAACTTCACTTACATTCGTATCGGAGTCAATGAAATGATCATCTTCCATGTTTGGCGATTGTTCGTCTATCGCTTCATCCGTTCCCGCTCCATCAGTTGTTTCTTCAACAGCTGGTGCCACTAAAACAATTTCTTGTTGTGGCAAATAGAAATCACGACTAATTAATTCCTCTCCAACTTCTTCACCATCTGGAGATATCACAATTCGATACACTTCGACCCTTTTACCCTTTTTGCCCTTTTGAAGAACTTGCTTATGGCCGGGTTGTAAATCTTTGTTATAACGGGTAATTGTACGGTAGTCGACAGTTTTACTATTTTCTACTCTTACGTTGTATGTGTTTTCAAGTTTTGTAGATTGAAGAGACATTTTTAATTGATTACCTGTTTGTTCGATAGAGATGGTGTACTCATTAGGACCAGGGTTGTGAGCGACGAGGTCTTTATCTTCTGCGATACTAACATCTGCTTCAAGCCCAGGATCGGTATAACTTGGTATGGCGCCTTGAGAATGGCGTTCAATAAACTCAACATTCGTTTGAAGGAGAAGGGTATAGAGCATCGATGCAATAAATTTTCCCTCATCTTCACTGTAGTAACTTACTTGGTTTGCAACCGAATCAAGATATGAAAAACTCTCATTTTTACCGATTTTTAATCCATTTAATTCTTCAATTAATTCTTGAAGAAAAATATAGTCCTCTGGGATTTCCCAAGTATCTTTTGCGACAACTACTGGTTTATCCTCTTCAGCTATTGGAACCGCAGTTATCTCGTGTTCACCAAGATAAGAAATGGTATTTTCTATTAATTGTATTGTTGCCTTTACATCTGTCGTTTTTTCTAGTTCTTTTATCTGCTTTTTCGTTAAATCTACTGTTACTTTTAGTGGTAATTGTTGTGGATTTGCTTTTGAAAACACTTTATACCATGGTTTTTTCGTTCGAGTTTTCATTGTATAAATGGAGTCTTGTATGTTGATTTTTATATTTTCATAAGGAATCGTGATAGATTGATCCTCGGTATAAACGATAACATCACCTTTCCCCTTCCATTTGTCAATTTTGGAAATAAGGAGAGCGGTTGCTTCTTCCTCTGTCAAGCCACCAATAGGCACTCCACCAATACTAGAATTTTCCGGGAAACTAGTAGCCGCATGAACAATATGAGTAGAACTTAAGACATATATGGCAATTATAAGAACGAGTAATCCGACTAAAATACTATAAAAAGGTTTTTTCTTCATTGTCATCGCAAACCACCTTCCCAGTTTTTGTAAAAATTTTTATTTTTATGTAATTTATATAGTCATATTGTACTATTTTTAGTAAGATAAGTATAGATATTTTATCATTATTTTAATGTAACCTCTCTATGAAAGAAATAGTAGAATTAACGATTTTTGACATATTTAGTCAATTCTTACTATATTCACCCTAATTGTATTATTAGTAGATTGAATTAGCAAATATTTTCTAAATAAAAAATAGTTATTTCTTAATGATTCTATTTTACTATTAATCACAATGAATTAACCAAAGAATTGGGGCATGACAATGAAAAAAATAATGAATGAAAAAGGAATTTCCTTAATGGAAGTGGTTGTTTCTTTAGCCATTCTCTCTATTATGATTCTAACCTTTGCTAATCTATTTCTCTTCACAAATAAGACAGCGGTTTCAAATGATAGTAAAATTGTGGCTATCCATTTAGCCAAGGCAGAATTGGAAAGGTTGAAGGTGAATTCAGACGAGTCAAAAGACATTATTAGTCAGCTTAAAGCGGATAGTAATGGTGTTTATACAAGAGAACGAATTATTAATAACCAAAAATATAAAGTGAATTTTAAAAGAACTCAATCAATCGATGAAAAGAATATGAGACTCCTAAATATTGTCGTCGAAGTAAGCTTACTAAATTCTAAACCAGTTATTTCATCAAAAGTTGAAGGGTATGTAAATGATGAGAATTAAGAATAGACTAAAATCAAGCGACGGGCTCACTCTAGTTGAATTACTAGCTACACTTGTATTATTGACTATTATCGGAGCAATTACATATTCGGTTTTATTTAACGGAATCAATACATATAAACGTGTAATGGAAGAAACAAAACTTCGTGATGAAGCCGATTACATAATGGCAAACTTTATTGATGAATTTTATGTCATGAAAGCGTCAGAGATTGATGAAGAGTTAACTAAAATTCCCGATAGTAACAATAACTATTATTTGTATGTGAAAAATCTCGGAAAAACAGGATTTTATGACGGAAAGGTTTACATCGATAACAAAGAACTAAGTTTTTTACATACAGATACAATTTTAACAAGTGAATCAAAAATTGAAGAGATGAATGGTAGCTCCGTAGATTATAAGATTACACTTGTCCTCCAGTCAAACAAAACTAAGCAAAAACTCGTGTTGGAAAGCTCTGTTTCTATTATTAACGATAAAGGTGAGAAAGGGGGGAACAATGGTGCGACTACTAAATAATCATAAAGGATATTCACTCATCTTAACAATGTTTGTTTTCCTACTTTTTACTATACTTATTATGACATTGTTTACTGTCACATTGTCAGGTGCAAAAAGAAACGTTACAAGTGAAGACCATGTCCAAGCACTGGAGTTGGCAACTAAAGGTATTGATCGCATTTCAACTCAAATTAATTCAGACTTAACAAAATCATTGGGAACAGACGGCCTAACACGTTCTGATTTTATTTCTATGCTAGAAAGAACATTAGATAATTATAAATTGAAAGGCACCAATAACTTGAATATAGCAAATGAAACCGGTAGCTATATAACCTATGTTGAAAGCTATGAAAACGCAAAAAATCAAGATGGCAAAGAGAATCCATTGAAAAAAATCGTAACTTTAAAAAGTAAAGGAGTCGCTGATGGTCAAGAAAGAGAAATAACGACAACGATAGAATTTGGCGCTCAATCAGTTTTGCAAGTACTGAAATACGCAGTCGGGGCTAATGCATACACTCCAGACGAAAACATTCCTAACAGAAATAGGGTATCAGGAGATGGGAATCTATTTCTTCATGGTGGTGTTTCTATTACTGGGGATTTTAAAGTAGATAGGAATTTAATAACAACGAATCGTGGTTACGCATATTTAAATGGTGAAAAATGGATTAGTTCGCTTTATCCAAGTTCATTACCTGCTACAGGGCAAATAAAATCACATCTCGTGTTAGGTGGTCATGTATATACATTTTCTGATAAACCCACATATAATAATCATATTTCGCAAACCAACTTTAGTTCATATAAAAATGTAACAAACAATCTACAAGAAGCTTTCAATACTGGTCAAGTACCTGTAAAAACAAAGAGTGAACAAGTTCGTGAGGATATAAAAATATCAGAAAAGAGAAATTTATTTAGATTTAATGATAAGTCTCCTGGAACTTCTGTAAAAATTCCAGAAAAGCATTACACTAATTGGATTCAGTCACGATATTATTCTTATTTCCAAAATAATAATTGGGAAGATGAGAAGATTTATGCTAATGGAAAAACTGACAATGGCATATTTGGTGAAAAAGACGAACTTAACTTCTATGGCAATAATTCTTTCGGAAGTTTTTCCACGAATGGAAATTTAATTATTCGAAATAATACTAATTCGTTTCGAAAAACTTACTTTAAAAATGGTGCTTATGTAGGTGGAGATTTAATAATCGGTGACACTAATAATTCATCATACAACAGCAATACGTATGAGAAGATTCAAATTGATGGGCCCATGTTCGTTGATGGGAACGTTACATTTAGAGGGGTAAATGGACAATTCAATGTAATTCTTTATGTAACAGGAAATGTAACGGTTGAGTATTCCGTCATTAATGGCCTAGGTTCAAATGGATCACTCATTATTTTTGCTGAAGGAGATATTAAATTTCGAAACAATAGTGTGAATGAAGATACACCAAGTAATATTAAAGGGTTTTTCTATTCGAAACAAGCAATGGAAATATTTGGTGTCGGATCAAATATACGAATAGAAGGTGGCGTATCTGGTCGGCGTATCGTATTGAATGCTATTCGAGGAAGAGCAAAAAATTACAAGTTTGATAGCAATGCACAAAAAATAACAAACAATGATTACTTTGAAGGAGTGAACCAACAAAGCAAGGAAAATTCACGGTTACAAATTATATATGACAATAACATTATGGAGACATGGTCAGACCTAAACAAACGAGAACCCAAAGTCACAAGTGTTGACGCACCACGAGTAATTGACCGTTACGTAAAGTAAATTCTTATAATTCACTCAAAAAACAGGTAAGGTATATGACCTACCTGTTTTTAACTAAATATAAGTTCTTTCTTTTTCTCATTTCATATAAACCCCTGCCTTATTCCTCCCCTCGCGTTTTGCTCCGATGTAGAGGGCGCGGTCTGCGTAACGAATGAGGCTTAACGGGTCGATTGTATCTGTTGGTGCTGTAGCGATACCAATACTTACTGTCATTCTCGCCGTTATTTCTTGACTTACATTTATTAGGTCATCGTGAAGTTTGAATTCATACTTCTCGATTGTTTTTCTAATATTTTCAGCAATCTCATATGCATCTTCTTTATTGATATCGGGTAATATGAGGACGAATTCTTCACCACCGTAGAGAGCGACTACCCCACAATCTCCAACGACATTTTTTAGTAACACTGAAACTTGGATTAATAGTTCATTTCCACTCTGGTGTCCGTATTGATCATTTACTAATTTAAAATGGTCAATATCTAGCATGACTAAAGAAACAGTCTTGATATCACCAGCTTGGAGTTGTTGAAAGGCATCGTTTATTTTTTCTCCACACATTCTTACATTATACAGCTTCGTTAGCGGATCACGTTCACTCGCTGTTTTCGTTTTTTCATAGTGCCGGGCATTTTCGAGTGCAATTGCTAAATAGGAACCAAGAATATCAATAATCATGACATGATACTTTTGGTAAATCCGTTTCTTTTTTGCGCCGAAGAGGAGAATTCCTGGAATTGTGTTGTTTTTAACAATTGGAATAGCAAGGACACTTTCAATACTCTCTGGTAAATGAGTAACGGCCATATGCTGCCATCGTCCCTTTTCTTCATAAAATAATCCTTCTCCTTTTTCCCATGCTTGACCAACAATCCCTTCGCCTTTCTTTAATGAAGGAAATTTTCGATTCGTATATAGTCCATCCTCATAGGAACGAATAACTTCTAACCGTTCATTATTTTTATTGTAAACACGAATACGTAATCAACGGGAAACATTGCAACAAGATTTTCAACAAAGACATCTAATACTTCTTCAGCTTTCAAACGTTCTGTTAATCGGTGACCAATCTCTACTGCTTTTTGCAAATTATGATTAATCTCCTGTGTTGTATTATACATAATTAAGATTAGTTGGGTAGAAATAATCGGTACACTGACTAATATGAAACTACTAATCCAAATTACATTGTATAAAAAATAGAGCGTCATACCGACTGGCAAAACAATTATATGAATGAATCCTTCCCATAAAAATGCTGGTGAAATGAAAGAGTCACGTACTTTATAAAAAATCGGACCCGCAATATAATAGAAAAATTGATTTACGATGAAGTATGTAAAAATATATAATGTTGCAAGGAGAAACAATTCGGAACTTAATAATTTTGTTTCAAAATGAACCCCACCTGCGAAATAATAGGCCAGTCCACTAAGTAGAGAAACAAAAATGAACATAAAAGAATTTAACGGAAATGCAAAAAGTTCCTCTTTTGATCGACCTACTCTAAGCAAAGCAACGAACATAATTACTTGAGATAAAATCATTTCTGCAAATAATCCATATTGAAGAAAAACAAATAGAGAAATCCATTGGGTAACTGTAAACGGAATATTTCCTACGACAATCGGAATAAGCGAAACAATACAAGCAATACCTAATGTAAATAAATAGCCGACATTCGTTAAATGGAATGTTGGGGGTGAAATTTTATAAGCGAGCCAGAGACCAGTTGGAAAGACAATTAGCCAAATTATCCAAATTGCAAGTTGCCGCTTTTTATCAACAACCACTGAACGCCCCCATTCACCCTATAAAAACCAGGTCATTATACCTAGATAATCATTAAAAAAATTTGTTGAATGAAAATATATAACATTTTACCAAATGTGTAAGTATTTGTCATTGGTTATTGCAAAGATAAAGGGAAGGTTTCCTAATGTAACTTGAAAACCTCCCCTTCCTTTTTTCATTTTTATTTTAAGATGGATATAACCTCTTTTATAAAGTACAGGGATCCACAAATAACGAGCAGTTCATCTTCTCGCATTTCCTTTTGTTTTTCTGTCATAAAGCTTTGCCAATTTATTACAATTTCTTTTTGTTTTGCATTTGAAAGTTCAAATAGTTGTTCGGCTTTTGCTGCACGTGGTTGTGAAAGTTCAGTAAAATAAAGTTTGGCATGAAGCGCATCAAGCGTGTTAATCATTTTTTCTAGTGGCTTGTCCTCTAATGCTGTAAATAAAATCGTTAGTTTTTTATTTGAATAATGGCGTTCTAATGTGTCTACTAAACTTTTGATCCCTTCTTCGTTATGCGAACCATCGAGAATAATTTGACCATTTACCTCAAAGCGCCCTGGCCAAAATGCATTTTTGACTCCTGCTTGTATATGTTCTTCCTCAATATATAGTGCATAAAATTGTTTTAAATATTCAGCAGCCATAATTGCAAGCGTAGCATTTTCAATCTGATGTTTACCAAGCATTGTAGTGGTTAAAACCGAATATGTATGGTAAGTTGTTTTAACTGAGAAAAACTCACTATCATCGCTCGGTCCAAGATCAGTGTAGGAAAATTCACGATCTAACTTATATACGGTAGAGCGTTTTCTTCTTGCCGCCTCTTCAATAATTGTAAGAGCTTCTAAGTCAGATACCGCTGTAATGACAGGTGCACCATTTTTAATGATGCCTGCTTTTTCTGTCGCAATTTCCACTATCGTATCGCCTAAAACATTCATATGATCATAGCCAATATTTGTTATGATTGAAATAAAAGGAATGATTACGTTCGTCGCATCATTTTTCCCACCTAGACCAACTTCAACAATCGTTATATCTACTTTATGAAGCTTGCCAAAGTAATAGATTGCTATTGCTGTGAGCAGTTCGAATTCTGTAGGTGCACCTAGTTCAGTTTCGGCTAATTCATCCGCAAGTGGTTTTATCAAGTTTGCTACTTGAACAAGGTCAGCCTCTGGAATCGGTTCACCATTAATACTAATTCGTTCCTCGAAAGTTTCGATATATGGAGATGTATACGTTCCTACTTCATACCCCGCCGTTTGAAGAATTGATCTTAAAAACGTAACAGTCGAACCTTTTCCATTCGTCCCACCGACATGCACGGCACGAACCGTTCTTTCCGGATGGTCCAATTTTTCCATAAACCATTCCATCCGTTCTAGACCGAGCTTCATCCCTTGATTTATTTGACTTTGAATCCATTGTATTACTTCTTGACTTGTGTGAAACATCATTTCTCGCTCCCTCTTGTTGTTTTTTATTACAATCGCCATTACTCCTTTTCTATTAGATAGTTTAACTTAAGTTTTTTGCTAATTTGTCCTTGAGAACCCCTTTTATTGGATACCAAGTACAATATCACAGTATCATTATAAAACTTTCCACCCAATATTGTAAAAAAGGATGCCCTTATTGATAAAAATTGGTACCCAAAATCGTCCAGCGATAGCTTAAAAAAAAGACAAACTTAAAAAACTGCCTGAGATGGGCTGCACAACATGATGCAGATTCCCCATTCAGACAGCAAGATAATTTATTTCATTCCTTTTAATTCTTCTAATCGTTCTTGTACAGTTTGTCGTTTTTCTAAGTAGTCTTTTTCTTTTGCGCGTTCTTCTTCAACAACTTGTGCTGGTGCTTTCGATACAAACTTCTCATTTGCTAATTTCTTCTGTACCCGTTCAACTTCTTTGTTAAGTTTATCAAGTTCTTTTTCTAGACGGGCAATTTCTTCTTCAATATTAATGAGTCCCTGTAATGGTAAGTAAATTTCTGCTCCTGATACGACAGCTGTCATTGCTTTTTCCGGTGCTGAAACATTTACACCAATTTCTAAATTTTCCGGATTACAGAAACGTTCTAAATAAGCTTTGTTAGTTTCAAGCATGCTCGCAACTTTATCATCATGCGCATGAATAATCATCGCGATTTTTTTACTCATTGGTGTGTTAACTTCTGCCCGAATATTACGTACAGAGCGAATAATTTCTACTAATAATTTCATTTGTTCACTTGCTTCTTTATTAGACAATTCCGGTCGAACTTTCGGCCATTCAGCAACTGTAATAGATTCTCCATAATGAGGGAGGTTTTGCCAAATTTCCTCGGTAATGAATGGCATAAACGGATGAAGGAGACGCATCGTTTGATCAAGTACATGAGCTAAAATGGAACGAGCTGTTTTCTTAGCTTCTTCATCTTCACCGTATAATGGAAGTTTCGCCATTTCAATATACCAGTCACAGAAGTCATCCCAAATGAAATTGTAAAGGGCCCGACCAACTTCACCAAATTCATATTTTTCTGCGAGGTTTGTTACCGTTTCAATCGTTTCGTTTAGACGAGTCAAAATCCAATGATCTGCAACAGATTTCTTACCGCTTAAATCAATTTCTTCATAAGTTAAACCACCCATGTTCATTAATGCAAAACGGGATGCATTCCAAATTTTATTCGCAAAGTTCCAAATGGATTCCACTTTCTCTGTGCTATAACGTAAATCTTGACCAGGAGAAGAACCTGTTGCCAAGAAATAACGTAGTGAGTCGGCACCATATTTGTCGATAACATCCATTGGATCAACACCATTACCAAGTGATTTACTCATTTTCCGTCCTTCAGCATCACGAACTAATCCGTGAATTAATACATCTTTAAATGGACGTTCACCAGTAAATTCAAGTCCTTGGAAAATCATCCGAGATACCCAGAAGAAAATAATGTCATAACCCGTTACGAGTGCATCTGTTGGATAGTACCGTTTAAAATCATGTGCATCAACATCTGGCCAACCCATTGTTGAAAATGGCCATAGTGCTGAACTAAACCACGTATCAAGAACGTCTGGATCTTGTTCCCAGTTTTCAGCGTCACTTGGTGCATCGTGTCCTACATACACTTCTCCTGTTTCTTTATGGTACCAAGCAGGAATTCTGTGTCCCCACCAAAGTTGCCGCGAAATGCACCAATCACGAATATTTTCCATCCAGTGAAGATAAGTCTTTTCAAATCGTTCCGGAACAAAATGGACTTTTCCTTCTGATTTTTGTAATTTAATCGCAGCTTCTGCAAGAGGTTGCATTTTTACAAACCATTGTGTTGAAAGATACGGTTCGACAACAGCTCCGCTCCGTTCTGAGTGGCCGACAGAGTGAACCATATCTTCAATTTTGATTAGAACACCTTCAGCTTCCAAATCCTTTACAATTTGTTTCCGACATTCGAAGCGATCCATTCCATTATATTTACCAGCTTTTTCATTCATCGTGCCATCTTCATTCATGACAAGGACACGTTCAAGTTGATGACGATTTCCTACTTCAAAGTCATTCGGGTCGTGTGCAGGTGTAATTTTCACTGCACCAGAACCAAATTCCATATCAACATAATCATCTGCTACAATTGGAATTTCACGACCAACAATTGGGAGAACTAATGTTTTTCCAATTAAATGTTTGTAACGTTCATCTTCTGGGTGAACGGCAACTGCAGTATCTCCAAGCATCGTTTCTGGACGAGTTGTCGCAATTTCAATATAACCAGAACCATCTTTTAACGGATACCGTAAGTGATAAAATGCCCCTTGAATGTCTTTATAAATAACTTCAATATCAGAAAGTGCTGTCTTTGTTACCGGGTCCCAGTTAATAATGTATTCTCCGCGGTAAATGAGGCCTTTTTCATATAGCTTAACAAAAACTTCACGAACTGCCTTTGAAAGGCCTTCATCAAGAGTGAAACGTTCGCGACTATAATCAAGACCAAGACCTAATTTTGCCCATTGTTCACGAATCGTACTTGCATAGTCTTCTTTCCATATCCATGTTTCTTCAAGGAATTTTTCTCGCCCTAGATCATAGCGAGTTTTCCCTTCTGCACGTAATTTTTGCTCAACTTTTGCTTGTGTTGCAATTCCAGCATGGTCCATTCCAGGAAGCCAAAGCACGTCTCGACCTTGCATCCGTTTCATCCGAGTAATAATATCTTGTAACGTTGTATCCCATGCGTGTCCGAGATGAAGTTTCCCTGTCACGTTTGGTGGTGGAATAACGATGGAATACGGTTGTTTTGTATCATCATCTTTTGTTTCAAAAAATTTATTATTTACCCACCAGTTATAACGTCCTTGTTCAATTTTGTTTGGATCATATTTTGTGGGCATGGTAAATTGCTCTTCACTCATTTGAAAGCCTCCAATCATGTAAATAGGTAAATTTAAAGCACTGTTAGAAATTAGCCAAAACTTTCGGGAACAATCTTCTCGAACTAGGCACCGTCATTGGCAAAGATGAACATAACTCCGCTCATCATCGCTTTTTGCATACCCATATTAGAGATAAGTAAATCCGAGTAACAACAAAAAACCCCACTCGTTAAAGGACGAATGGAGTTTGCTCGCGGTACCACCTTTATTCACAAATGCAAAGGTTCTATAAACCTGCATTTGGCTCTTCATGAGATAACGGATTTCCCGGCAATTGCTACTAAATTTTCACAATTGCTGCTCATGGGCGACCTTCCAATAGTCTCGCTTAGGAACTCACACCAACCATTCCCTCTCTTGAAAGCTAACCTACTGTACTCTTCCCAATCAGTGCATTTATCGTATTTATATTTTATTCTATATAAACAAATGATTATTCGTCAATCATTATCGACGAATTTGTAGAAAAATATACGAAATCACCATTATTTCTACACAATCATAAAAATGATACAAACATGTTTATGAACAAATTCTTCTATTACGAACATACAATAAACTAAAGGCCATGTCGTGTGTTAGGCTGAACTATGTTTATTAATAGGGGTGTGAATCATGAGGCGAAAATATAATCCATATTTATTGCCCACATGGGTACGAACGATTCGAGATATAGGCAAACAGTTAATTATACCTTTCTCTATTTTTCAAGGAATTCGAACGCTAATTATTCCAACAACGTTTGATGTCATTTTGCTACTCATTTTCTTACTAGTTGCTACAGCGTTTTACATGGAATTAATTTAAAGGTTGTTGGAGCTGTCCAGAAAGTCGTATTTTTGATTTCTGGATGTTCCTTTTCATGTTTCATAACCTTGATATATTTACTTTCTTGGATTTAACATTTGTTGGTATTTCCCCTTTTCGGATAGCCCCAATTACTATCTATTGTTGAAGCGAGGGGACAACTCAGCAATTATGCAAGCCGCATTTTCCTTCGTGCGGTGCAAACTCAAAGCAGCTTATTCAAAGTCCTCGGAAATGCTAGTCGCATTTCCTTCGTACGATGTTTTTCCAAGAAGCAAATTCAAAATCCTTAGATCATGCTAATCGCATGATCACGTGCGGTGCAAATTCAAAGCAGCAAATTCAAAATCCAAGAGGCTGGGACATAACTAGCCAAAAGTAGTATATAAAAAGGTTCCAGGCAATAAAAAATTTGCTTGGAACCTTTTTTGTGGGGTTTTTCCATTTCTCGTCACTATTTTACCGCTGATGGCGGTGACTTTTCTCATATTCACCGCCATCAACGCAAAGGCTAATTCATTTTTCACTTTCTGTTTTCCTCTGACGGAAAAACGAGTGAAACCTAAATTAGCCTTCAGAAAACCGAACGCTGGTTCTACATCAATTTTACGTTTTCCGTAAATTTCACCAGTTTTCTCGTCTGAAAGCTTCGTACGTACATATTCTTTTTGGGACTCCCACTTTTCATTCATGTAGACTTTTCGGTTGTTCCCTTCTTTTGCTTTCGTGCATAAATCGCGGAGTGGACAATCCGAACAGTCCTCACACTCGTACACTTTAAATTCACGGGTGAATCCGTACCTGTCTGTTCGTTTGGAATGATGGCTAAATCGTACTTTCCGACCATTTGGGCACAGAAAAGTATCTTCGTCCTCATTATATTCCCAATTATCTACATGAAAAGCGTTGTCCTTATGCTTCTTTTTCTTCTCCTTTCGATATTGATTGTATGTAATAAGTGGCGTTCGATTTCGATTCTCGATGATATCTTCATAATTCTGTTCGCTACCATATCCTGCATCCGCGACAATGAATTCCGGAAGCTCGAAAAAGTTTTCTTCAATCGTGTCGAGAAAAGGAATTAAAGTGCGTGTATCGGTCGGGTTTGGGAAAACATCGTAAGCGAGCACATATTGACCTTCCGTCGCAATTTGGACATTGTAACCAGCTTTCAATTGACCGTTCTTCATGTAGTCGTCCTTCATGCGCATAAACGTCGCATCTGGGTCCGTCTTTGAGTAACTATTGCGATCACCGAAAATCTCCATATCGTTTTGATACTTTTGTTTGCGAGTAATGTAATCCATCCATTGCTTCCGAGATTGTATGGGTAATTTGCGTTCGGAACGGAGCTTTTTCCGTTCACTCCCAACTTCAGATACTTCAATCTTTTTATTATATTCCTCGATTTTCTCGTCTAACTTTTCGACTACTTCTTCCATTTCTTTGACGGAAAGTTCCTCTTCCTTTTCTCGCTCTATTGCTGGGATGATCTCCTTCTCTAGCAGCTCATCATACAGTTGATTGGACTTTTCAATTAGCTTATCACTATATCTTTCAATGGACTTCCGCCATACAAAGGTGAACTTATTTGCGTTTGCTTCAATTTTTGTACCATCAATAAAAATGGCTTCCTCTTCAATCAATTCCTTTTCCACGAGCTGATTTCGGAACTGGACAAAGCATTCACGTAGGATGTTTTCAATGAGTGGATTAGAACGGAAGCGATTGATGGTGCGATAGCTAGGTTCATGTCCTTGAGCTAGCCACATCATGCGGATACTATCCTGTAATAAAGCTTCTATTTTACGGCCGGAAAACACGGATTGCGTATATCCACACAAAATGACTTTCAACATCATACGAGGATGATACGCGGGACGGCCGGTTTGTCGTATGAAGTCCTCGAAAGCTTCTTCGGGAATACTCTCGACAAGATCATTGATCGCAAAAGCAATATCGTTTTCTTTCAACTTAATTTCTAAATTTAGCGGTAAAACTACTTGATTCATGTTATAATGTTTAAACATAAGGGCACCTCCAAAATTATTGTTTCGTCACTTTAATTTTATCAAAAGGTGCCCTTTTTGTTTACTAGAATTGTGGCAAAAAAGGCGTTGGGTCTACACTTTTTAGTGTAAGCTCCAACGCCTTAATTTTTATTTTACTGGAGTTTTGTCCCAGCCTCACGTGCGGTGCAAATTCAAAGCAGCAAATTCAAAATCCTCGGAAATGCTAGTCGCATTTCCTTCGTGCGATGTTTTTCCAAGAAGCAAATTCAAAATGCAAACAGGCCCTAGTCACTCAACGAGACTTTGGGCCTGCATTTTTTTAATACTATACTAAGCTGTTGTATTCGTTAGTAATTTTGTGGCACTTTCAGTTGTATTGTTCATGAACAAGGCAATATCTTTATTGTCATTTGTTAATGTTTCAATCGATGCGCTCATTTCTTGCAGACTCGCACTCGTTTCTTCAAGGATTGCTGCAAAGTCTGATGTATATTTTTCAATTTCTTTACTTTTTTCAACAACATCGTTTGTGTACACTTCGGAACTTTGGAGATCCCTGCTTAATGTTTTAAAAACTTCTCTCAATTGTTGGAAATAAGCCGCAAGTTCTTCAGATGACTCAGATAAGTGACTCACTTTTTGACGACTTACTTCCATTTTTGTTATCGTCGTTTCATTGCTATTATTCACTTTTTGTAAGTTGTTCGTTATATTGTTCACTGTGTCTTTTGTAGACTCAGCTAACTTTCTAATTTCCTCTGCAACAACGGAAAATCCTTTCCCTGCTTCTCCCGCTCTTGCTGCTTCAATTGACGCGTTTAGAGCAAGAAGATTTGTTTGCTCAGATATTTCTTTAACCTTATTCGAGTACGTATTCGTTTCTTGAATATTCTTCGTTAAGTCCACTAATGTTTTATTCAGATCATCAATAAACGAGTGAATTTCAGCTACGTCTAGTTTAAATAATGTCACTCTTTCTTCACCAAGAGAAGTAATCTGATCTGTCTTTTCCGCTTCAGCTGTGAGTGTTTCCATTGTCTTTTCTAGCGTCAACATTGCACTTAAATTTTCCGTAGCATTATTTGATATAACTGATATTTGCTCACTTTGTTTTTGGCTTGTTGCAGTTGCTTCATTTAAGCTTGCACTCATCTCCGCTTGAGCCGTTTGATTCCTTTGTATTCGTTCATTTACTTTTGTCATTTCCTGAATGATCTGATTCATACTCATTTGAATTAGTTCTTTTTGGCGTATTTGTTCTTGAACAAGTTTATCAGAATCTAATAAAAGATTTCGAATCACTACCTGTTGTTTTCCTGTCAAATGAATTAATACGTAAAGAAGTAATCCCGATAGGAAATATAGTAAGAGAATTGTGGCAAAGTTTTCTGAAATAATATCCATTTCTTTTGTTCCAATAAAATAATTTGCTAAAATAACGATTAGTCCTAACACATACCCTAAACCGAATGATTTCTTATTCGTATCAATCGCAGAGAAAATCGTTAAAAAGAATGTGATGAGAACAATTGATAATCCGCCACCTGAAGTAAGGATACCGATAAAATTAAAAACGCTAACAATAAAGACACTCAAGTACGGAAATAGATAATATTTACTCGTTAGTTTTTGGCAAACAAAAAATGTTGCTGAAAAAACAACGGTTTCTGTTGCAAATAATGTTGCGATATTTAGCTCCTTCGATACGATATATTTTAGTAATGCAGTTACTAAAGCAATTAAAAATGAAATAAACATGATAAGATTTTTCTTTCTACTGTCCTGCTCAAGCATTTGCTGTACTTTGTCCATGCAGCCACCTTCTTCTTTAGTAAATTGATTTATAAAACTAGTTTTAAATGCCAATTTCTTGAACAATCTTTTAGAAACAAACTTTATTCAAGACAACTTTCTACATTTTTTGACATTCTTTTTCTATTATAAAATAAATTTAGTTTAGATTCTATTCTGAAAGGCAGGAAATTTTTATGTATAAAAAAACAGAATGCTTATGTTTGCACTCTGTCGATAAATGAAGTAATTCTCATAATCTTTCTTGCTATTTGATAAGGCGCGTACGCACACCCGAGGGCACGCCTGTCAATTTAAGCTTCTGTCGTTTCTAGAAGCTGTTCTGCACTTTCTGTTGTCTTATTCATTGACTTAGCAATATCTTTATTGTCTTTTGTTAATGTTTCTATCGATGCACTCATCTCTTGTAAACTCGCACTTGTCTCTTCCATTATGGACGCAAAGTCGAATGTGTGATTTTTAATCATTTTACTCCGGGTAACGACATCTTGAGTCATTTCCTCAGACTTCTTAAGATTAACGAGAAGCGTATGGAACACTTCTTTTAATTGTTTAAAATAGACAACAATATCTTCGGAAGTATGGGATAAATGGCTTATTTTTTGGCTACTGCCTTGCATTTTACTTAAAGTTGTTTGATTGCTACTGTTTACTCTTTGTAAGTTTTTTGTAATATTGTTCACTGTTTCCTTCGTTGATTCAGCGAGTTTTCGAATTTCTTCAGCAACAACAGAAAACCCCCTTCCTGCTTCCCCCGCCCTTGCTGCTTCAATCGAGGCGTTCAGTGCAAGAAGATTTGTTTGTTCCGATATTTCTCTTATTTTAATAGAAAAGTGATTTGTTTCTTTTATATTCTTTGTTAAGTCTTCTAATGTATGATTTAATTCATTCATAAATGTTTCTATTTCTAGTACATCTTGTTTGAAGGAAGTAACGCGCTGTTCCCCAAGTGAAGTAATTTCATCGGTTTTTTCAGATTCTCTTGCTAGCTGTTCCATTACTTGATTTAGATCTATCATTACATCAACTGTTTCAGCAGCGTGGTTAGAAATCGATGATATTTGCTCACTTTGTTGTTGGCTTCCAATTGTGATTGCATGGAGACTTTCATTCAACTCGGTTTGCACTAATTGATTACTTTGTATCCGTTCATTTACATTTGTCATTTCTCTTAAAATTAAATCCATACTTGCTTGAATTTGTTCTTTCTGTCTCATTTGGTCATTTCCATATTTCTCAGATTCTAATAGAAGCTTACGAATGACCGCTTGTTGTCGTCCATTGAGATGAATAAGGACGAAAAGGAGTAATCCGGATAACAAAAAAATGAGAAAAATTGTAAGGAAGTTATCATTAATCACTGCTGCCTCTTTTGTCCCTGTCATGTATATTACAATTAAAACAGCTGCCCCTAGTACAAAGCTTAGTAAAAATGCCTTTTTCTCCGAGCTAATCGATGCGTATATAAGTAAGAAAAAGGCAATTAAAATAATATTAATGCCACCACCAATAATAAGTAAACCAATGAAGCAAGTCATTCCTATCATGGCGACACTTAAATATAGGAAAAGAGCATATTTTTTAGTCAACTGGTGACAAATAAAATAGATTAGTGCAAAAACAGTCAACTCACTCGAATACAAAATAACTAAGTCACCTTGTTTCAATGCGAGCGATTTCAAAACCGCTAAAACTAATGAAATCGAAAAAGTAACGAACATTAGGAAATTTTTCTTTTTGCTATCTTCTAATAACATTTTTTGCACTTGATCCATACGACCACCTCGTTTTATCCGTGTACCTGTACTATTCTGAAATTTATAATAATTATATTATATTATACTAGACTTTCCGAGATGGTGCTATCATTTTTTCGTATTTTTTTAAAAACTAGAATGTAAAGAAGGGACCCATTTTCAGAAAGAGTTTTAACTTCCCCTGTTACACTTGGACTCATTCGTGTTATATTTGCGCCACTGGATAGTAACGTATGTACGTGTAGTTCACATACACATGTTTGTATATGCTTTTTTACCGCGAATCAGGCGTCTACAACCGCTCTAGTTGACCTTTTCCTTCTTTTTCTCCGCAGAATGGGCGTCTTAACCCTTCTAGATGAATTTATATTTTCCTATTCACAAAAAAGGAAGAATCATCGTTTTCTTCCATTACGACTGTCCTCCCATTTCTAACTGAATAATTATTTTCTCGATATTTTTTAATTGCCAATACGCTTTTTGTATTTTTTTTGTACTTTTATATTCATGATTTGTAACTGCTCTTTCTTCATATCGATTTAATAATTTGATGATAAAGCCTGGGTGTGCAAGATAGCTCTTTAGTAGTAAAATTTCACTCTCAGTCAGTGGATAATTTTTTATATATGTTGTTAACCATGCCGTATAATCTTCACCTTGAATTGGGTATGTGCGCAAAGTTTTCGAAAAAAATGGCAACAAATCTTGATATGATGCACCAAAACGGCTTTGTTCAAAATTAATGAAAAAACCATATCCTTTTTCATCATAAACAAAGTGATCCCTACTAACATTTCCATGAAGGAGGACCGTACGGACTTTTTTTGATTCAAGAATTGTATTTTTCCACGTCGTAAATGTGCGTAATGCATATTCATATGCTTTATAAAATTCATTAAAATATTGAACAAATTCCCATTCAAATGGTGACATATACCATTTTTCTTCACATTGCTCAACCCAGCGCTCTAAATACGTTAACTCTCTTTTCCATAATATTGATGTTTGTTCATAATGCTGTTCAATATTCTCTTTATCTGTTTCTGTTTCTTTTGAAGTTAAAAAGTGGAGTCGTGCCAGTTCCTTTAACATTTTTGTTGTATCATTTGTTTCTACTGGCCGCTCCCCGCCAATCCAAGGTGATAGATAGAATAATTTCTTGTTTCTCAAAACGGCAAATTGACCGTTTTTCGTCGCATAAAGTGGAGGAAATCGATAAAAACCTTTATTGTATAGGAAAGGATAAATCGTGAATAAATTTTCACTAGCCCGTGTATCTGTTTCTTTTAATGCAAAAACTTGCTCTCCACTTACCACTTTATATACCTTCCCAATTCTTTCAATGTATTTTGGATATAACTGATAGTCCGCTAAAACCTCATAAACTACTGATTTAACATCCAATGAATCACCTCATTTACGAAAAAACTCGGCAATTGCCGAGAATTCATCAACACTAGGATGATTTGTTCATTTATACAAAAAACGAGCGGATACCCGTTTATTAAATTTTTATGAAGAATAAGTTTTATTTGCACTTGTCGGGATATATAATATTTGTCCCTCATACACATCTTGATGCGGTTCTAATTGATTTGTCCTTAAAATTTGAGAAACAGTAACATCATATTTTTCTGCGATTAAGTTAAGAGTATCTTTTTGTTGAACAATATAAATCTTCATCCTTACTACTTGATTTTCATCTTTCCGACCAAAAAATTGCGTTAATGAAATTAATTCTTCTGATTTTTCTTGTGGCTGGTAATTAATATTTTTCTCTTGACGTGTGCTTTCATTCGTTTCCAAGTTTTCTCCATTCTCTTCTACTTGTTCTTCTGCTTCTACGTCTTTTTCATTTCGAGTTAACGTATCTTCTTGTACTTCTTCAATCGCCTGAATTTCCTCCATACGATTTACTTCTTCAATATCCTCTTCGCTTTCATCTATTCGATTTGTAACTTTTTCTTGCACATGTTCACCTATAGCTTCCTCTTTTTCCGTTGTCGTTTCCTGTAATTGTGCTACTCCTTTGACAATGTCCTCTCGAGCATCTGCCACTTCTTTACTAGTTGATGTTTTTTGAATCCCTTCTTGAATAGGTTCTTCTTGCTCTTTACTAGTCTCTAAGATTGTTTTTCTTTCAATCTCAGTTTCTTCTCTGTTTAATTCTTCTTGGTCTTTACTTATTAATTCTTCTTGCCAAACGACAACATCTTCATCGCGATTCGTACTGCTAGCAATCGTTTCTTTTTCCACTTGAACTTGAATGTAATCAGTTTCTTCTTGTTTAACCGCTTCTTGTCCTACTTCATTTTCATATCGTTTCTTTTCAATTTCTTTCAACTCATCATTGACTGGAGAAATATTTTGAATTGGGATTTGGACGTCTTGCTTTAACTCTTCCACTCGTTCTTCCACTTTTTTTGCTTCAGCTGAAAATGTATCTTCCCCTGATTCATCAACGTCTTCATCGATGATAGGCTGAATTCTTTCTTCCACAGGTAACAGCTCAGGCCCGCGATTTATTTCTGGTATACTTTCTTGATTGGTTTCCGGAACGAAATCCTCCCGTTCGTAAACAGATACATCTTGTGCTATACCTGTAATTGCTACATTTGTCGTTAATCTTAAACAATCATTTTCTGGTAGCGTATAATCAAACATTTCAATGACGATGTCTAACTCTTCCAAGCTATTTACTTTATCTCTTGGTAACGTAATATCTACTGGAAAGTCATAATAAAATTCTGAAATTCCCTCTTCTCGTGCATCAATGACAGATACATATTTTTTACCAAAATTGTTCATTTCGTTTGCAACATATGAACGACCATCTACTTTCTTATATTCCCCATGCATTTTCAAAGAACCACGAATGGATATTAAGCCTTGATATTCTTGAACAGTTACATTTGGTTCAAGAGATAATCCGTACAAATCAGATATTTCTTCACCATTTCGAAACCAAACTGTTTCATCTAAAGAAAATTTAATTGCTGATGGTTGATTGTTTTCAGTCAACACGCTTCCCCCCTCATTAATCTTTCAGTGTCATCTTTTATCTTACTGACCATATGATTTAGTAAAGTAATGACACTTGGTTTTTGATAACCTCAAGAAGGATCGATTATCTACTCATATCATTAAAAATTATGATTTGTTTTCGGGAAATATGCGGAGAAATAGAAAAAAACACCGTATAAACTTTCCATCTTGTGTTTATACGGTGTTCTTATTAATTTTCTTTCATTTTTCGAAAAGCGTTATCTACCGCTTGAATTGTTTTTTCAATATCTTCATCTGTATGAACGGTAGAAATAAATAAACCTTCAAATTGGGATGGTGGTAAAAATATACCTTGCTTAGCCATTTCACGATAATACATTGCAAAATAATCAAGGTTTGATGTTTTTGCCGTATCGTAATTCGTTACATTTTCATTCGTGAAGAATACGCCAATCATTGAACCTGCACGATTCACGGTTAATGGGATTTCGTATTTTTCAGCTGCTTTTCGATAACCTGCTTCAAGCATATCCCCTTTACGCTTAAATTCTTCATAATGTTCTTGTTTTAATTGACGCAATGTCTCGAAACCTGCTGTCATCGCAAGTGGATTTCCCGACAACGTACCCGCTTGATAAACAGGACCACTTGGAGCTATTTTTTCCATAATTTCGGCCTTTCCACCATATGCACCTACAGGTAGTCCACCACCAATGACTTTCCCTAAACAAGTTAAATCAGGTGTAACGTGAAAATACCCTTGTGCACAATGATAATCAGCACGGAACCCTGTCATTACTTCGTCAAAGATTAATAGGGCACCGTATTGTTCAGTTATTTCACGTAATCCTTCTAAAAATCCTGGTATTGGCGGAACAACACCCATATTTCCAGCAATTGGTTCAACGATGACACCAGCAATATCATCGCCGAATTGTTCAAAGGCGTATTTTACTCCTTCCAAATCATTGTAAGCAACCGTAATGGTATTTTTTGCAATCCCCTCAGGTACACCAGGACTATCTGGTAATCCGAGTGTTGCTACCCCTGAACCTGCTTTAATTAATAACGAGTCACCGTGACCGTGATAACATCCTTCAAATTTTAAAATTTTACTTTTTCCTGTATAGCCACGTACTAATCTTAAAGCAGACATAGTCGCTTCGGTTCCAGAGTTTACCATCCGAATGATTTCAATGGAAGGTACCCGTTCTTTTACAAGCTCTGCTAACTTATTTTCAATTAATGTAGGTGCACCAAAGCTTGTCCCTGTCTCAACAACATTTTTCAACGCTTCGACAACTTGTGAATTCGAATGGCCAAGTATTAATGGACCCCATGAAAGGACATAATCAATATACTCATTTCCGTCAATATCATAAATTTTTGACCCTTTCCCTCGTTCCATGAAAATCGGGTTCATATCAACAGCTTTAAACGCACGAACTGGACTGTTTACGCCACCTGGCATTAGTGTAACTGCTTTTTCAAATGCCTTTATGGAATTCTCAAATGAACGCATTACTGATCCCTCTTTCTATTCATTCTATTTTCATCTAAACTCATGTCCTTTGTTACATTTTACAAACTCACGATTCCTTTAACCATTTTGCAATATCTTTAGCAAAGTACGTAATAATTAAATCGGCACCTGCCCGTTTAAACGCTGTGTGCATTTCCATAACAATGTTCTTTTCTTCAATCCAGCCGTTCATAGCTGCTGCCTTGACCATTGAATATTCACCACTCACATTATAAGCAACAACAGGAACATCAAATTCATTACGAACATCACGCACAATATCTAAGTAGGGCATGCCTGGTTTGACAATAAGGAAATCAGCTCCTTCATCAATATCGGAATGAGCTTCTCTTAATGCCTCTCGACGATTGGCAGGATCCATTTGATACGTTTTACGGTCGCCAAATTGTGGTGCACTATCTGCAGCATCACGGAACGGACCATAAAAAGCAGATGCATATTTAACAGCATACGACATGATTGGTATATGTTTAAAGCCAGCTCCATCAAGTCCGCGGCGAATCGCAGTGACGAAACCGTCCATCATATTTGATGGTGCAATAATATCCGCACCTGCCTTTGCTTGACTAATCGCTGTTTTTACGTGAATTTCTAGTGATTTATCATTATCTACATCACCATTACGAATAATTCCACAATGACCATGATCAGTATATTCACATAAACAAGTGTCCGCAACAACAAGCATTTCCGGAGCTTGTTTCTTTATCACTTTCGTTGCTTCTTGTACGATTCCATGATCATGGAAAGCACCTGAACCGACTTCATCCTTATCATCAGGAACACCGAATAGTAGGACGGCTTTAATACCTAAGCTTACTAATTCATCAATTTCATTAGGTAAATAATCTAAAGAAATTTGGTCAATTCCAGGCATTGATGGAATCGGATTTCGTTTGTTTTCACCTTCGACAATAAATAACGGATAAATGAAATCATCTGTATGAACATGGTTTTCACGAACGAGGTCCCTCATAAAAACAGATTGTCTTAGCCGCCGATGTCTTTTAAATTGTAAGTTATCTACATTCATTGTTCTAACCTCCAATAAGATTACGTTTCCTTTGTCATTCGTTATATAAAACGTGTATTGTTATTTTTCATCATGAATAAAGAAATTTTTTAAATCAATAAGGAGCTGGTCCGTTGTATACACTTCCGGACAAATATGGACGGGTAAATTAAACTTTCGTAATGCTTTTTTTGTCACTGGTCCAATACACGCAATCCATATCTCTTTAAAGATATCCTCTTTTTGATACTCTTTTAGAATCCCCATAAAATGGTCTACAGTTGAAGGACTTGTGAATATAAGGATATCCATTCGATGTTCTGTAAGAGTTTGCAATAATTGCTTTTTACTTTCTTCTGGTAAGTACGTCTCATAACTAATAATCTCATGAACATCGGCTCCAAATTTTCTTAACTCCCAACCAGCCGCATCACGAGCTAAATTCCCCTTAACGATGCATATCTTTTCATTTTTATTAATTACTTCTTTCATCTCTAAGCCGAGAACATCACCAGTAAATTTATTTGGTACAAAGGAAGGGGAAATATGGAACTCCTGCAAACATTGTTTTGTCTTTTTCCCTATTGCTGCTACCTTTATATGTTTAGGAAACATTATGTTACGTTCAGTTAAATGCTTCATAAAAAATTTTACGCCATTTTGACTCGTAAAAACAATCCAATTGAAACGAGCTAAGTTATTTATCGTTTCGATTTCATCGCTCGTTAAAACTTTTTTTCGAAAAGAGATTAACGGAACAAGGAAAGGGATTCCACCTAAAGCACGGATTCCCTTTATTAATGAATTAGCTTGTGAAACATCTCGCATAATTAAACACTTTTTTCCTAACAAAACATTTTGCCCTTTATTCAACGTCATTCATCTCCAAAAAGAACGGAATTTTCCCACTTAGTTTTGATTATTTGTATCTTGTAAGATTTCCTCTACTAATTTACCTGCACCACGCTCAATTAGACGCTCTCCAGCCAAGTTTCCAATTTCAATCGGATCATTACCAACGATTCTTTCCTTATAAAAAGTTTTCCCATCTGGAGATCCAACAAATGCATCAAGGACAACTTCATTTTTTTCATCAATCACCGCATACCCACCAACAGGTACTTGGCAGCTACCACCAATTTTATTTAAAAATGCTCGCTCCGCTTGAACTGCCCGACTTGTTTCATCACTATTTAATTTTGAAAGCCATTCAAGGACATCTTCATCATCACCACGACACTCGATGGCTAATGCTCCTTGCCCAACAGCAGGAATACAATCAGCCGGATTTAAATATTCAGTTACAATCTCTTTTTTCCAACCCATTCGGGACAATCCAGCTGCAGCTAAAATAATTGCGTCATATTCATTTGCTTCTAGCTTAGATAGACGAGTGTCGATATTACCACGAATCCACTTAATCTCTAAATCTGGTCGAATATTTAATAGCTGTGCTTTTCTTCTAAGACTACTTGTTCCGACCACAGCACCTCTTGGCAAATTAGAAAGTGATCTATTCCCTTTAGAAATGAGAACGTCTCGCGGATCTTCTCGTTCTGGTATTGTACCAATAACAAGCCCATCCGGAAGAACCGCTGGCATATCTTTCATACTATGGACAGCAATATCAATCTCTTTATTTAACATCGCTTGTTCAATTTCTTTAACGAATAGTCCTTTTCCGCCTACTTTTGATAAAGTTACATGTAAAATTTGATCACCTTTTGTGACGATTTCTTTTATTTCAAACGTAAAAGGGGCACCGAGCTTTTTTAATTGATCAATAACCCATTTTGTTTGTGTCATTGCCAATTTACTACGCCTTGAACCAACAATAATTTTTCGCATACAATCCTCCCGCACCAGTTGAACATATTTAATTGAGATAAATTTCGTTTTTTTATTTATTCAAGTTAACCAAAAGTGAAAATCAGATAATCGACTTAGCAGGAAAAAATTAATTAATAAAATAAAAAAAGATGCAATATTCCATAAGGCAAATTTTTTCCCATAAATTATTTTTCTTGTTTTCATATAAATTTGCGTACTATACATCATAATGACGAGTAAGGATCCAATAATTTTCCAGTCGAAAAAACTCGTGCCTGGTAATTTTAAATAAAGCCATTGTAATCCTAGTATAACACCTATTGCAATGAAGGGAATACCGATTATATTTAACCTACATGTAAGCTGCTCAATTTTTTCCAAGTCCGTAATTCGAAATAACCATTTTCCCCATTTCTTTTTCTTTAGTAATTGATATTGAAAAATATAGAGTAAGGAAAATATAAATGAAATGGAAAAAAGAACATAAGCAACAAATGAAAGTGTGATATGAATAAATAGTAATTCAGACGCTAACTTTTGCGCTAGTGCTGGTAATCCCCAATGAATCGGGGCAAAAGTATAAATGATAATAATGGCAAATCCTAGGACACTTGTGAAAAAAACAATGAACTCAATTTTCATAAAAATATTTAATATGAGGGAACATGTAATTAACAACCAACTATAAAAATAAAGACCTTCAGCTAAAGTTAATACAGGAAAACGTTCTAGTTCAAAAATAGTAAGGACGAACAGACTTGTTTGTAATAGCCAAACAATCCAAAGGAGGCGAAATGCAACCTTTTTTATCCTCTCATTATGATGAAGAAAGTCAAAATAATAAAGGAAAACACTCGCTGCATAGAAGATGACCATTCCTTCATGCAATTTTAGTAATATACTTTCACCCATAGAGCAACCTCTCTAACGGCTTTAATCATTCATGTAACTTGGTACCGTCCTTAAACTATTCTCAACTTGTTTTTTCTCCCGATTCGTTTTTTTCTGACTTACTTGTTCGGTCAAAGCAAAAATTTGTTCAAAATAATGTAAAGCTTCATCTCCACTTGGGCTTGCCGCTAATTCTTTAATTTGTAAAATCGGGTCTTTCAACATCTGATTAATTATACTTTTCATATGTTTACCAACTATTTTCCGCTCTCGTTCTGTTAAATCTGGTAGCTTTCGTTCCAAGCTCTTCATCACATCTGCTTGAATATTGAGTGCTTTTTCACGTAATGACGAAATTAATGGAACAACACCGAGCGTATTTAACCACTCTTGAAATAGTGCCATTTCTTCACGAATAAACAATTGGATCATCTCTGCTGCTCGTTCTCTTTCTTGTAAATTCGCTTCAACGACATCTTTTAAGTCATCAATATCGTAAAGAAAAATCGACTCATACTCGTTAACTGCTGGATCAATATCGCGCGGTACAGCAATATCAACAAATAACAATGGTTTGCCTTTACGCTGTTTATTCACAGATTCCATCATTTCCTTTGTAATGACGTAGCGATTCGCGCCTGTAGAACTAATGACAATATCCGCTTGAAGTAAACAACTTGGTAAAGAGTCTAGTGAATAGCCGTTCCCACTAAATTCACTCGCAAGTTGCCGAGCATGTTCCAATGTTCGATTCACAACTGAAATCGTACTAGCGCCACTTCCTTGTAAATTTTGGATAGCTAATTTCCCCATCTTTCCAGCACCAATAATTAACACATGTTTCCCACTTAAGTTGCCGAAGATTTTTTTCGCCAATTCAACAGCCGCATAACTAACGGAAACGGCATTTGATGAAATATCTGTTTCGGTATGGGCCTTTTTCGCGACAGTGACCGCCTGTTTAAATAATTGGTTAAAAACTGTTCCAATCGTATTCAATTGTTGTGCAAGAAGAAAGCTAGAACGAACTTGACCAATTATTTGTGTTTCCCCAATAACCATCGAATCTAACCCACATGTAACATGGAATAAATGTTTTATGGCTAATTGATTTTCATATATAAAAAGATAATCTTCAAATTCCTCTCGACCGATGTTAAACCATTGGGCTAAAAATTCCTTTATATAATATCGGCCTGTATGTAGTTGATCAACAACCGCATAAATTTCCGTCCGGTTACAAGTAGATACAATTACATTTTCTAATATACTTTTTTTAGTTTTTAACACTTCCATAGCTGTACCTATTTCAGCTTCTTGGAATGAAAGACGTTCCCGGATTTCCACAGGTGCTGTTTTATAATTAAGTCCAACAACGATTATGTGCATGTATAATACCTCCAAAAATCCATCATAGATTTTGCATTGTCTCATCAGATTCAATAATAAATAAACAATGCTTGATTGTTCGTGCCAGAATAAAGGTCACTCATTTACATTTATTTATGTTACCATGAAAATAGACAGATTCCATAACATCACTTCATATTATATAATAAAATATATTATTTTAAAATTAATACAATCTAGAAAATCGCTTCGAAATGGCTTTCTCAATGCAAGTTTTAAAAAAAAGACACAATTTCTTACATAGAACAAAATGAGATTAAAATAAATGAGGGGTTACAATGAAAAAACAAATTTTCCCTAGTATCTTCTTAGTTGGTATTGGTTTATACTTCTTTTTGCAAAAACTTCCAATAGAAGTCGGTTTTCAACTGTTCACATGGCCGACAATTCTTCTAATTATTGGACTAGCTTTACTCATTCAAGCCTATTTAGCTAATGATTTCCCTATAATTATACCAGGCATATTATTTGTTGGGTTAGGAATCCACTTCCATCTCGTTCAACAATGGGAGATTCAACTCGATCATGTTGGTGTAACCTTATTATTTATTGCATTAGGTTTTTTTCTTATAGCAAAAAAAATAAAAAGTGGGAAATTCTACAGCTGGCTATTTTTATTTCTTGCAGTCATACAACTCTTCCATACAAATTTATTTTCATGGCTCAAACTATCAACTGAGGAAGTTCGTAAATTCGAATCCATTTGGCCTATCGCCTTAATGATTATCGGGGTTTATGTATTTATTTTTAAAAGAAAATAGTTCATTTATAAAGAAAACTTAAACGACGCTAGATCCTTCAGGAAACGAAAGAGACTAGAGTTCGCCGAATGAAAAGAGAGTTTTTCGGCTTTGATATAATGCTGCTTACGCCTTCCTTGTGGGATTAGCGCACACGGAAATTTGAATTTAGAATATTTACATATTTCCATCGACTAAAAAAGGACTATCCAGTATGTTAGCAATTCGTAATAACTGGGCAGTCCTTTTTGTCATATCAAGTACACCTTGACATATATATTGTCTTATTTATTTTCTTTATTGATATTCACATCTTCGTAAATATAACTTTGTAAAACTTTCCAAGCTTCTTCTTTTCCTAAGCCTGTTTCTGAGGAAAACATGATGACCGTATCCTCTTTTTCGACTTGCAATGTATCTTTGACTATTTTCAAATGCTTTTGCCATTTGCCTCGAGGAATTTTGTCAGCCTTCGTTGCTATAATAACAACTGGGATTCTATAATGTTTTAAAAACTGGTACATCGTGATATCGTCATTTGTTGGCGGATGACGAAAATCGACAATTGAAACAACGCATTTTAACTCTTCACGCTTCGTTAAATAAGTTTCAATCATGCCGCCCCATTTTTCACGCTCTTTTTTTGAAACTTTCGCATAGCCATAACCAGGTACATCAACGAAGTAAAACTCCTCATTTATTTTATAAAAATTTAATGTTTGCGTCTTACCAGGTTTGGATGATGTTCTTGCTAAACTTTTTCTACCTAGCATCTTATTAATAAACGACGACTTTCCAACGTTTGAACGCCCCGCCAAAGCGATTTCTGGCAAACGACTACTTGGATATTGTGCCGGAGCTACAGCACTAATTTCGATATCGGCACTTTTAATTTTCACGAATTTCACCTACTATTGCATTTTTCAACACTTCATCGACATGGGTAACGGGGATGAAGGTTAATTCTTCCCGAACTGATTCAGGTATATCATCTAAGTCACGTTCGTTATCTTTCGGCATGATAATGGTCGTTAAACCAGCCCGATGCGCACTTAATGTTTTTTCTTTTAATCCACCAATTGGGAGTACTCTTCCTCGTAACGTCACTTCTCCAGTCATTCCTACTTCACGTTTGACAGGTTTACCCGAAAGAGCCGATACAAGGGCTGTTGTCATTGTGACTCCTGCAGAAGGACCATCTTTCGGAACCGCTCCTTCTGGTACATGGATATGAATATCATACTTTTCATGGAACATCGGGTCAATCCCTAATTTTTCTGCCGACGATCGAATATAACTAAATGCAGCTTGAGCCGACTCTTTCATTACATCTCCTAGTTTCCCTGTTAAAACAAGTTTCCCTTTCCCTGGAGCAAAAACAACTTCGATTTGAAGAGTATCGCCACCAAAAGCAGTATAAGCAAGCCCTGTAGCAACACCAATTTGATCTTCTGTTTCCGCTTGACCATAGTGGAAAACCTTTTTACCGAGTAAATCTTCAATATTTTTATCCGTAACGATCACACGTTTCTTTTCTTCAGACGTTATAATTCTAGCCGTTTTTCTACAGATTTTCGCAATTTGTCTTTCTAAACCACGGACACCAGCTTCTCGTGTATAATAACGAATAACTGAAGTGAGTGCCTCATCGCGAATTTGTAACTGCTGCTTTTGCAACCCATGATCTTTCAATTGCTTATTAATAAGATAATCTTTTGCGATATGTAATTTTTCTATTTCGGTATAGCCTGCGATTGTGATGATTTCCATCCGATCACGCAATGGATTTGGAATCGTACTTAAATCGTTCGCTGTTGCAATAAACATGACTTTTGAAAGGTCATATGTTTCTTCAATATAATGATCACTGAAATTTTTATTTTGTTCTGGGTCTAAAACTTCAAGCATGGCAGCTGAAGGATCACCACGAAAATCATTTGACATCTTATCAATTTCATCTAATAAGAAAACAGGATTAATTGTACCAGCTTTACGCATCCCTTGAATGATTCTTCCTGGCATTGCGCCGACATATGTTCGACGGTGTCCCCGTATTTCTGATTCATCACGAACACCACCTAATGAGACACGGACAAATTTACGATTTAAAGAACGGGCAACTGATCTTGCAAGACTTGTTTTACCCACTCCTGGAGGACCGACAAGACAAAGAATCGGACCTTTTAATGAGTTCGTTAGTTTTTGCACAGCTAAATATTCTAATACTCGCTCTTTAACCTTCTCTAAGCCATAATGATCTTCATTAAGAATTCGTTCTGCTTTTTTAATATTCATGTCGTCTTTCGTTTCTTTTGACCAAGGTAATGCGATTAACCAATCAAGATAATTACGAATGACAGCACTTTCTGCAGATGTACTTGGGATTTTTTCATAGCGGTTTAACTCTTTCATTGCTGCTTCATACACATGTGCAGGCATACCAGCTTGTTCAATTTTTTCCGTTAATGTTTCGATTTCCCCTGATTTGCCTTCCTTATCCCCAAGCTCTTTTTGAATAGCTTTCATTTGTTCACGCAAATAATATTCCTTTTGCGTCCGTTCCATTGACTGTTTCACACGTTGACCAATTTTCTTTTCTAATTGAAGAACTTCTTTTTCATTATTTAATATTGTTATAATTGCATTCATTCGTTCTTTTACATCAACCATTTCTAAAAGTTCCTGTTTCTCTTTTAGCTTCAATGGTAAATGAGAAGCAATAATATCGGCAAGTCGACCAGGTTCTTCAATATCTTGCACGGTCGCATATGTTTCGGCAGAGATTTTTTTTGACATTTTTATGTATTGTTCAAATAAATCAAGAATCATTCGCATAAGCGCTTCTTCTTCAACATCACTATGTGTTTCATTTTCAAAAGTGGAAATCTTTACTGAAAAATATTCTTCCGTTTGGTCAAATTCTTCAATTCTCCCCCGCTTTAAGCCTTCAACTAGTACGCGAATAGTCCCGTTTGGAAGTTTTAGCATCTGTTTCACTTTTGTTAACGTACCTATTTCATAGATATCTTCCTCAGTCGGCTCATCAATCGTTGTATCTTTTTGCGTTGTTAAAAAAATTAAATGGTCATTCATCATTGCCTTTTCTAAGGCTTGTACAGATTTATCTCGACCTACATCAAGATGAAGTACCATTGTCGGGAAAACAAGTAATCCCCGAAGCGGTAGGAGGGGAACAATCATATTTTGTTCTTCGTTCATTTTGAATACCTCCAGTTTCGCACCAATCTCTTTTTAGATTCAGGTGTTCAATTATGTATACATTGTAAAAATTTGCTTTAAGTAAATGATTTTTTATATAAATCATATGTTTTCTTGCATAGTTATTTCCCTACAAACAGATGCCTTTTTAAAATTTTACCGTATTTACCAGATACTGTCTAATTTGAAGTAAAAGAAATGAATTTTTTCCTTAACTTTGTTGTTACTCACTAAGGCGAACGCTTGCCACGGGAGCACTCATCTTGCCTCAACAATATGAACTTTCCGCTTCAAAAGCAATACAACAACATTTTAAAAAAGAGCATAAGTAAAAGAAAAATACGTACAACCGATCGAGGAAGACAATAGTTTCGTCTAAAAAAAGCTGGTTTGTCTTAAACAAATCGTTATTGGAAAGACAAACCATATTTCTCGATTTTCTAAAGTGATTTTAGACACTTTCTTTTCTCTGTTCTTCATATGAAAATGCTGCTGTTGCCGTATCTCGTTTTTTTATTTGTTCTTGCTCACCTTTATTATGTACTTTTTCTAACGTATGTTCAAATACTTCTTTTAATGTTGTGACAGGAACAATCTCAATCCCATCCACTTCATTAAAAATAGATTCCATATTGTCATGTGGAATAACCACTTTTTTCACTCCAGCTTTTTGTGCCGCTTTAACTTTTGTATATACACCACCAACTGGTTTTACACGACCGTGAATACTAATTTCACCTGTTAATGCCACTTTATGATCAACTGGAATCTGATAAATAGCAGAATAAATCCCTGTTGCCATAGCAATTCCTGCTGAAGGTCCATCTACCGGAATACCACCCGGGAAATTTACATGAATATTGTATTCATCAGCTGGAACACCAAAAGACCTTAAAATTGTAATAACATTTTCTATAGAACCTTTAGCCATACTTTTTCTTCGTATTGATTTTCCTTGTGTACCAATACTTTCCTCTTCTACAATCCCTGTAATATTGATACTTCCTTTTTCGAGAGCGGGAATTGCTGATACTTCTATTTCCAGTAATGCACCACTATTTGGTCCGTAAACAGCAAGTCCATTTACTAATCCAATTTCTGATTGGTCATGGATTTTTTGCTCCATTCTTGGTGTTAATTGACTAGTATTGATAATCCATTCAATATCTTCATCTTTTATTTTTTTACGATTTTCAGTTATCGCAAGACCAGCAGCAATTTGAACGATATTTACTGCTTCACGCCCATTTTTTGCGTAATCAGATAATTTTTCAAGTGCATAATTACTCATGTTAAGATTTACCTTTTTTAATGCTCGTTTTGCCACTTGTTTTATCTCATCTTTATTTAATTCACGGAAAAAAACTTCCATACATCTTGAACGAATAGCCGGAGGGATTTCATCAGGTGTTCTCGTTGTTGCGCCAATTAGCCTGAAATCAGCTGGAAGTCCATTTTTAAATATATCATGGATAAAATTTGGGATTTGCATATTTTCTTCACTGTAATATGCACTCTCAAGAAATACTTTGCGATCCTCTAATACCTTTAATAATTTATTCATTTGAATGGGGTGTAGTTCCCCGATTTCATCAATAAATAGGACGCCACCATGCGCATTCGTTACAGCCCCTTGCTTTGGCTGTGGGATACCTGCTTGTCCCATCGCACCAGCCCCTTGGTAGATTGGATCATGTACAGAGCCAATAAGTGGGTCGGCAATGCCTCGTTCATCAAATCGGGCAGTTGTTGCATCTAATTCCACAAACTTCGCATCTTTTTTAAAAGGAGAAATTCCTAGTTTTTTTGCTTCTTCCAAAACCAGTCGTGCTGCAGCCGTTTTACCAACACCAGGAGGCCCATAAATAATTACATGTTGCGGATTTGGACTACAAAGACCTGCCTTTAAAGCTTTTATTCCATCCTCTTGACCAATTATATCATCAAAACTAGTCGGTCTAACCTTTTCAGCTAATGGTTCAGTTAACTTAATTGACCGTAATTTTTGTAGTTGTTCCATCTCTTTTTTTGACTCTCTATCGAGTGAAACTTTTTGTGTTCGCTGATTTCGTAATAAGTTCCAAAAATACAACCCGATAATTACACCAAACACGAGTTGTATGATTAATACGATTCCAGGTAAGTTCATTGTATTCCCTCCATTGCCATATTATGTGTTCTTTAGTATCTCCTTATCAGCAATGGAATAAACAAAAAAATACATTTGAGTTTGAAGTTGAAATATAAAAAATGATGAGTTAGTTTTATTGAAATGTGGGTTCACTTACGCAACACGTTAACAAATAAAAAAGCTACCTTGCAACAGCCATTTATTAATGGGATATGTTTCAAGGTAACTTTATACATACATTTTTTTATGCTGAAGTTTTTTCTTCTTCAATCACTGTTCCGTCATTTAACAACAATTGAGGTCGTTTGTTTTCTGTTACAGCTTCTTTTGTAATAATACATTTTGTAATATCTTCACGTGATGGTAATTCAAACATCACATCTAACATAATTCCTTCAATAATTGAACGCAATCCTCGAGCGCCTGTTTTACGTTCAATTGCCTTTTTCGCAATTTCAAATAGAGCTTCTTGCTCAAATTCAAGTTCTACATCATCAAGCTCTAATAGTTTTTGATATTGTTTGACAAGAGCATTTTTTGGCTTTGTTAAAATTTCAATTAGTGCTGCTTCATCTAATTTTTCTAACGTTGCAATCACTGGAAGACGACCGATAAATTCAGGAATTAAACCAAATTGAAGTAAATCTTCTGGTAACACTTGTGAAAGTAAGCTTTTTTCATCCACTTCTTCTTTTATCGAATCCGTGCCGAAACCAATCACTTTTTTACCTAAGCGACGTTTAATAATTTGTTCGATCCCGTCAAACGCACCACCGACAATGAACAAAATATTTGTTGTATCAATTTGAATAAACTCTTGATGTGGGTGTTTTCTTCCACCTTGAGGAGGAACACTTGCTACTGTACCTTCTAATATTTTTAACAAGGCTTGTTGCACACCTTCACCAGATACGTCCCGTGTAATCGATGGATTTTCAGATTTCCGAGCAATTTTATCAATTTCATCAATATAAATAATTCCCTTTTCCGCACGTTCTACATCATAATCAGCAGCTTGGATGAGTTTTAGTAAAATATTTTCAACGTCTTCTCCAACATATCCCGCTTCTGTAAGTGAAGTAGCATCAGCAATGGCAAATGGAACATTAAGAATTCGGGCTAATGTCTGAGCAAGAAGTGTTTTCCCACTTCCTGTTGGTCCAATTAAGCTAATATTACTTTTCGCTAATTCTACATCGTCAACTTTATTTTTTGTATTAATTCGTTTGTAATGGTTATAAACAGCGACAGCTAATGTCTTTTTAGCTTGGTCTTGCCCAATCACATACTCATCTAAAATTGTCCGGATTTCAGAAGGTTTTGGAACATCTTTGAATTCAACTTCTTCATCATTTCCTAACTCTTCTTCAACAATTTCTGTACATAATTCAATACATTCATCGCATATATAAACGCCAGGACCAGCAACTAGTTTACGGACTTGTTCTTGTGATTTACCACAGAAAGAACATTTTAATTGTCCTTTTTCATCATTAAATTTAAACAATTCATTTCACACCCCTTAATTTATTTAAATCCCATCAATGGACAGTTTTTTATATGTAACCGAGTTATTCAAATTAGAAGATAGCGTTTTTAGTTCCTGTTTCTTTAATTATATGTATTAGGATTGTATCATATTGTTTAAAAAAAATGAAAAGAAAACGATTCGAATATTATGTATAATTTAAAATTCCTTTTTAAGGATATCGTGAAGTCTAGACATGTATCATATGTAAAAAAACTGAAGAACTTCTTCATAATCGACTGCATCAATAAGTGTCTTATATATAGTCTATTCAATTATATGTGATAAAACGTAGGTAAAAACTAGAACTATAGTGATGCTATCCATTAGGATAAAACAAGGCACGAAAGAAATCCGCGCCTTGTTAATAACTTATGATGTATGTCCCTAAATGTCGATTATTCTTCTACTTGTTTGCTATTATCAACTAATAATTGAACAGCTTTATTCATTTTCAAGTCTTCTTTTACACTGTCAGTCGAACCAAGAATTTGTTTAATTTGGTCAACTGGCATATTGTACATTTCAGACATGTTTTCAAGTTCTTTATCTACTTCTTCATCTGTTACTTCAACGTTTTCTGCTTTAACAATTGCTTCTAATGTTAAGCTTACGCGAACACGTTTTTCCGCATCTTCTTTCATCGTTTCTTTCAATGCATCCAAATCTTGTCCTGAGAATTGAGTGTAAAGTTCAAGATTTAATCCTTGTTGTTGTAAGTTTTGATCGAATTCTTTTACCATCCGATCAACTTCACTTTCTACCATTACTTCAGGAATATCGATTTCTGCATTTTCTGCAGCTTTTTCAAGAACTGCATTCTCAACTTCATGTTTTGCAGCATGTTCTTTTTGTTCATTTAGACGATTTTTAATTTTTTCTTTTAATGCGTTCAATGTTTCTACTTCATCGTCAACATCAACAGCGAATTCATCGTCTAGTTCAGGTAAAACTAAACCTTTTACTTCATGAACTTTTACTTTGAATACTGCTGGTTTACCTGCTAATTCTTCTGCATGATATTCTTCAGGGAATGTAACATGAACATCCTTTTCGTCACCAGCTTTAACCCCTACTAATTCCTCTTCAAAACCAGGAATGAATGAACCTGAACCAAGCTCTAATGAATGATTTTCAGCTTTTCCGCCTTCAAATGCTTCTCCATCAACGAAACCTTCGAAGTCAATGACAACTGTGTCTCCTTCTACTGCTGGTTCATCTTCTTTAACAACTAATTCTGCATGACGTTTTTGAAGTTGTTCAAGTTCTGCTTCAACATCTTCATCTGTTACTTCTGTATCAACTTTTGGTACTTCAAGACCTTTATATTCGCCTAGTTTCACTTCAGGTTTTACCGTAACTTCTGCAGTAAAAATTAACGTTTGTCCTTTACCAATTTGTTCAATATCGATTTCTGGTTGAGCAACTGGTTCAATTCCAGTTTCTTCAATCGCACCAACATAAGCATCTGGTAAAACGATATCTAAAGCATCTTGATATAGAGATTCTACACCAAATCTTTGTTCAAAAATTGGACGTGGTACACGACCTTTACGGAAACCAGGAATATTTACTTGTTTTTGAACTTTTTGAAACGCTTGATTAAGCGCTTTGTTAAATGTTTCCGCATCTACCTCAACCGTTAATTTACCTTGGTTGCCTTCTAGTTTTTCCCATTTTGCAGACATACCGATTCCCTCCAACAACTATTTATCAATAATTTTTTTATTTTGTTCTTGTATGTTGACCTTGTTCATTGTTTTCTCATTTACAATGTTTGTCCAAAAAGCAAGTTTAAAAGTTGAAGCTCCCTAGACCTCATACAAGGTATGGATAAAAAAGAACATATTATTCTAACCATACCATTATAACATAGGAACTATTTGTTTCAATACATAAGGTAAAAATTAGAGTATTGGCTTTTTTTCTATGTACGTCGTTTTATGTCGCATTGATTTCTTGCTCTACTTTCAAAATAAACTGCTTTGCTCGATCAATTTCTTCCTCGTTAAGATGAACTGTTAATAAGTCAATGGCATAGCTCTCCATAAAATCCTCGCCAAGATAATCTTCTACAACAGATAAAATGGCATATCCCCATAAATTTAAGTCCGTAAACTTCATTGTTAAAGGATCTATTGCAAAAAAGAATCGATCACACAACGTCTGTGCGTACGATAGTAAACTTGGATTTTCACTTAAAAGAATTTCTTCCAGTTTTTGTTTTACTTTGTTCGGAAAGGGTGCTTCTTGAACGCCAACATATTCATTTATGTTGATTCGAATATATTGATCAAATTTTTCAACTTCAACTTCTTCATTGATTTCGTTTTCTTTTAATGCGTTGAGAAGAATGGTCTTTATTAATGGGTTTCCGTCTTCTAATAGAAGGTAATCTTTAATTTCGTTCAAACAATTTGCAATCGCTTCTGCATCCAAATTAGCAATTCTCGAAATAACCGTATTCGTATCTCCTTCAAAAAGCATTTCCACTTGTTCAGAGGACATCTCACTGTTTTCATTCGCTAATTTTTCACTTAACTCTAACAATTCCTCATACTGTTCTAGTTTATGAAACGGAACTTGTTTATCTTCCAATAACATTGTTAACATTGTATTGATTTTTTTATACTCATGAAGTTGAAAAAGTACACTAATATATAATTCCACTGTTTGAAAATATTCACCTAGTCCACTGTAAATCATTTCCTCTAGCAGTGTACGTACTTTCGATAAATTGCCAATCTCCATATATGCACCAACTAAAGTATATAGAATATCAGGATTTTCTGGATCTAACTGTTCAGCTTCTTGTAAAAACTTGATTGCCTCTTTTATCTCTCCTTGAACCAATAAATTTTGACTTTTTTGTAATAGCCGTAGCGGTAAGTTTGGAAGAGGTATTATTTTACCATTCGAAGTATATTCCTTCATTTGCAAATCCCACGCTTTATGTTCTTTTTTGTCATTTTATCATTGAAAAATGGAAATGCAAAATGAGAAGGATGATGGAAACTTACAAGGACACGAAAAAAGTCCTCCCTTTATGAGAGAACTGCTTAACGTCCCAGACGAGATTCGAACTCATGACCTACAGCTTAGGAGGCTGTCGCTCTATCCAGCTGAGCTACTGGGACATGTTCTTATAATAAGATAACAACACAACTATTTATTATTTTTGTACAATCATACCCATTCCTCTACGAGCAGTTTAATGGATTGATACATCGAGATAACTCGGAGTATTTTCAAAGATGCTTTGCTCGTAGCTTAGCTAAAGGTACATTATACGAAGAAAATCCCTTGGAATATTAAATATTGAAAACAAGAATTATTTTATCATAATAAAAAACGACTATCAATAGTTTTTACTCTTAACATAGAAGGAACATTTGGGAAGAAGCCACTATACCCTCACTGATGAGTTAAAAAAATCATAAATAATCCATTTGTAAGGAACAAACGAAAAGACTCTTGAAATCACAAGGTTTTAAGATGCCTTGTGTAAAATATGTGTAAAAATATGCTATGTGTAATGTTCGTTACTGTTAATACAAACATTTATTATTGTATATTTTTGAAGAGAGTGAAAATAAGCATTGAAACTACTTTAAAAATTAATAGGAGTACCACCTTTAATATTTTGCAATATAGAATAATGAACAATCGTCAAAAAAACGAGAGCTATACATATACTTGACTTTCGTTAATAAAATCAATGGCAATGTTATACTACAAAAAATCAACTTGCAAATTAGATGACTAATTAAACGTCCTCTAATTTATTCTCGTTTGTAATCTTTAATTCCTAATATAAAAAATATGAATCCAAACACAAGAGAAACTATGCAAATTATTGTTATTTCTGCAGGTAAACTCTTCATTACACTCTTAAACAGTTCTGAATTCAAAGAATCCCCTTTTGAAATATATATTGATGCACTAGTGTTGCATTAATTTAAATTAACTATTAAAAATACCCAAAATCTTCAATTTTATTATTTCAAACAAAGAAAAAGTCCTTTATAATGGAAATAGTTGGTGGTAATCCGTCCAAATCCATTAAAAAGGACAACGCTCATGGATAAGATTACACGAAAAAATTCATTTGGACAATGGTTTTCACCGATAAATCTTCAATTATTAGAAGAAAACGTGAAAACAATGAAATTAGATTTCTATACAAAAAAATTAACGACAGAGTCATTTCTTAAATTATTACTTTTTGCACAACTTAAGGAAGTTGAAAGTCTTCATGCATTGGGCGATTGCCTTTTCGATGACCAACTTCAAAAGGCAGTAAACCTTGATTCTATAAGTATTTCTCAGCTATCTCGCCGATTAAATGGCATGAATCCAGATCTGTTTCAGTCGCTTTTCCTTGATCTAGTCGGACAAATTCACGCTAAAACACACTACACAAAACGAATCATGCCGTTAAAAATTATTGATTCAAGCACATTACCACTCAATTTGACCAATCATAGGTGGGCAAAGTTCCGTAAAACAAAGGCGGGGGTAAAGTTACATTTACGCCTTGTATTTATGGAAAAAGGAACTTCTTACCCTGAAAAGGCCGTGATAACAACGGCAAACGAACACGATCGTGGTCAGCTTGAGATTATGGTGGACGACAAGGAATGCATGTATGTGTTTGACCGTGGTTATCTAGACTACGAAAGATTTGACCGTTTGACAGACGATGGTTACTTTTTTCTTTCAAGGCTACGAAAAAACGCAGTTGTACGGGAGGTTTATGATTTTAAACTACCCGAGGGTTCATCTGTTTTATCGGATCAAATGGTCTTGATTGGAACGACACAAAACCGAGCTGAAAACTACTTTCGCCTTCTAAAAGTAATGGATTCAAAAGGAAATGTACTCCATTTGATCACGAATCGTTTTGATTTGAGTGCCGAAGAAATTTCAGAGATGTATAAATCACGTTGGACTATCGAACTATTTTTTAAATGGATCAAACAACATCTCAATATCAAAAAATTTTACGGTCAAAGCGAATGGGCGATTCAAAATCAAGTGTTTATTGCACTGATTGTTTATTGCTTACATATCCTCGCACAAATCGAAACAAAAAGTAAGCGTAAAATCTTGCAAATTAGTCGTTATTTAAGGGCTGCATTGTGGAAACCAGCGCATATTTGGATTCGAAAAATCGAAGGAAAAACTGTCCCTTAATCATTAAAATGCCGTTGTTGCACAAGTCTTAATTGTATATAAATTCTGAATGGATAGGGCCACCTTTAGTTGGGTATTTACTTTTTTGGCCCTAAGTTGGGAAAATAATTAATCTGAAAATTATGACATTATTTATGCAACACTAGTGATATTGATGTTGAAATATATTTTGCACTCAATAAAACTGCATATATTAAAAACAAAATACCACTTACTATAAAACTTCTCATCGAATCCCTCCAAAATAAGATATATAGTTATAATTCAATGAAATCACAAAAACCGACTATTTTCTATTGTCGCCATATTAATACTTATCAGAATACTAGGTGCAAGGAAAGTATAGGTAATTTCTATAATCAGAGCATCGTTCGTGTCAATCCTCAAGTAAACTGCCCTTTAGTTTATTTTTGACTATTACATATCTAGACGATTACGGAGACATTGAAAATGTCTAACACTTATACTTACATTGTTAAGGAGTTGGAAGAAAGTGACCGGATGAAAAATGCGGATGTATTCGAAAAAGTGATGATTGGATAGCTAATATTCAAAGGAAGATTTTTGTCCTCCTCGTGTATGGTAATTCGGTAAATTTTTGTGTAAACAATGTGTAAAACGGTATAAAAACACACCTATTTTTGGAGTTTTCTACAAAAAACAAAAACACGTTAATTCGCTTGATATATCTGCGTTTTAACGTGTTTGAAGGTGATCTTATCGTACCCTAATTTAACGTAACGTCCCAGGAGAGATTCGAACTCCCGACCGACGGCTTAGAAGGCCGTTGCTCTATCCAGCTGAGCTACTGGGACATGGTAATAATATATATTAAGTTCCTCTTTATTTATTCCGATGCTTAACAAGGACAATGTTAATTATATATAGCTTCATTCCAATTGTCAACACTATTTCAGGAAATTTTTTGTGGAATTTTTCTAAAGGGGGAATTCCCCCTTCTCAATGAAATCTTATTTTCAATGAAATGTTTCTTGAAAAAGTTCACCTTTTCCAAACTCATAAACATGAATTATTTTCTTTTCATCTTGTACTTCCAAAATAATATATGTTCGTTCTTTACGTCCACGCGGAAATGCCATACTACCAGGATTAATAAATAGCATCCCATCAATCATTTCATAACCGAGGATATGAGAATGGCCAAAACAGGCAATTGTCGCATTGTGCTCCATTGCTTCATACCGTAAATTCATCAAATTCGTTTTTACATGATGTAAATGTCCATGGGTTATAAAGATTTTTTCCTTACCAGTTTCTATCACTGCTTGAAGAGGAAAATCATCTCCATAATCACAATTCCCCCTCACGATATGAAACCCTTGAATGGCCGGATGATCTTTTTCTAGTTCGGAATCACCACAATGAAGATAGAAGTCCATATTTGGATGCATATTTTTAAGTTGGAAAAGTTCTTTCTCTAGACCATGGCTATCACTGCAAATTAAAATATTCATATGAACACTTCCTTAATTCCCATTTTCTTGAATCCACTTATGTAATTTCCGTATTGCATCTCCTCTATGGCTAATTTGATTTTTCTCTTCTGGTGTCATTTCTGCCATCGTTTTGCCAAGGCTTGGAACATAAAAAATTGGGTCGTAGCCAAACCCTTTATCGCCACGTTTTTCTGTTAAAATCATCCCTTCACACTTGCCATTAATAATAACTGATTTTTTATTAGGGATAACTAATGCTAATGTACAATGAAAATGAGCGGTTCTTTTTTCAGTTGGAACACCCTTCATTTCGTCTAAAACCTTCTTAATATTTGCTTCATCATTTTTATCAACACCGGCATATCTCGCTGAATAGACTCCGGGACGTCCATCTAGCGCATCAATTACAAGTCCAGAATCATCTGCAAGAACCATCTTATGAAGGAGATTCGCTATACCCTTTGCTTTTAACAAGGCATTTTCTTCAAATGTCACACCAGTTTCTTCTATTTCTGGAGCATTTGGAAAATCCAATAATGTTTTAACTTTAAATCCTAACGGTTCAAAAATTTCAGCAAATTCTTTTACCTTCCCAACATTTTTCGTTGCTATAATTAGTTCTCTCATTAGTATACCTCTTTTATTAATATTTTTTAATTATTTCTAGCGTCATCGTATTTCTTGATATACTGTTCTTACCTTGGATATAGATTTGCTTTTATCGCAAACACCAAATCTACTGACAACTTCTTTACAGCTCTACATGAAATAAAAGAAAAAAGGCGGTATTAACCCCCTCACCAATTAATTATATTATATCAAATTTCTTTTAATAACTGCTAGTGTTTACAGAAGCAGGGCGTGTAACTGGCTCTGATAATGTTTGTCCATCTTGATTCACAACATTCGTATCACCATTTACTTGGATAGATACACCTTCTACTCCTTCTTGTTCCGTTAATGATAATACTAATGGTTCTAAAACTTGTTTAGATACTAGCTTTTGATCATAACTTCCATAAATATTTTCATTGAAATTTAATTTTACAATGCCATTATCTAATTTTGGTTCATCGACAAGTTGTACATCTGGCATAAATAGCGTGTATAACGTTGAAGATGTATTCGGTCCTTTTATAAGTTCGTTCACTACAGCCATAACCGGATTATCAACTTTATTACTTACCCGTTTTGTTACTGGAACGTAGTAACTTTTTTCATTTGATTGTGCAAGGTAATACACGGTTACTGGATAAGTATTTGTAATATCAGCCACATTTGTTTCAATATTAATACCATTTTTTCGAGTTAATTCTCCATTAATCGGTGTTCCGTTTACCGGCATTTCTTTCAACTGTTTACCATTTAATTTTAAGTTAACTTTTTCAATTGAATCAAATTGTGTTAACGTCCACGTAACAGATTGTAAAATTTTTAATTCATCCTCTGGCGCATATTCTGTAAATTCATTTGAAAAATTAACAGTTGCTACTCCATCTTTTATGTCGACAGATGTTTCTGTTCCAGCTGGTAACACAGCACGGAAATCATTTGGTAATTGGTCTGTAATTGGACCATCTTTAACTAAATGATCTAAAGCTTGTTTTGCTACACTTTCTGTATTTGGAAGCTCAAATGTCTGTGGGACGACATAGCCATCTTTGTCAATTAGATACAGCTCTGTTTTAACTTTCCCTTCCTTTTCAGTCTCTGCACCATCATCCTTTGTCACATCTAAATCTTCTTCATATGATACATCTTGAGGTGGGTCAATACTCTCTTTTCCTCCAATAAGAGAACAAGCAGATAGCATGAAAACCATGGCTGCTAATATAAAAATGTTTCTAATAAACTTCATACATTTCCCCCCATAACAGTTTGTATTACATGTATATAGGGTTGTGGGACAAAATAGACCGAACCATCTAAAAAAATTGGACAAACAGATAAAAAATCTTGTGGAAGTGAACATATAACTAAATATCATCTTCCACAAGACTATGATGTTTATCAAAAATCATTTGTTAAGTTGTTAAACTCGTTAAATTTGCTGTTTCAACATGAATTTCTTCTAATTCTAACCATTGCTGAGCTATATTTTTAAACATTGTCTTAGAACCTGTTGTAAAAAACGCATGATGTGGGCCATCAGTTGATCCATTTAACATACTAGTATGATCAAGAATAACACTTGCTTCACGAGCTGTTTCTTCTCCTGAACTAATTATCTTTATTTTCCCCTCAAAATAGGACTCAATTACAGGTTGTAATAAAGGATAATGCGTGCAACCGAGTATAAGTGTATCGATATTCGTCCCTTTTAATGGTTCAATGGATTCAGCAACTACTTTTTCTGCTAACTTTCCTGTCCACTCACCACTTTCTACTAATGGAACGAGTTTTGGGCATGCCAATCCATGTACTGTTACCCGTCTACGAATTTTTTTCAAAGCAAATTCGTATGCTTTACTATTAATCGTCATTTGAGTTCCGATTACCCCAATTCGATTCGTTTTAGAAACTTTTATAGCTGCCCTTGCACCTGGATGAATGACACCTAAGACAGGAATAGGTAGGCTTTGACGTATTTCATCTAGTGCTACTGCTGTTGCTGTATTACAAGCAATAATTAACATTTTAATTTGATATTGTTCTAGGAAACGAGTCATTTCCCAAGTGAATTTTCGAATTTCTTCACTGGATCTTGGACCGTATGGACAACGAGCAGTATCCCCTAAGTATATAATTGATTCATGGGGTAACTGACGCATCATTTCTTTAACTACCGTTAATCCTCCCACTCCTGAATCTATGATGCCTATTGGATTTGATGACAAACTTTCTTCAACCTTTCATATTTTTATGTAATTTATTTAAGTTATTTTGTAATAAAATAATTTCTTCATCACTAAAATCTTGCAATATTTCATGTAGGTAATGTTGACGTTTTTTGATAACTTCATCAATAATTCGAGCACCTTCTTTTAAAAGCTGAATCCGAACGACACGCCGATCCTTTTCATCTTTTACACGCTTAACTAAATTATTTTTTTCCATTCGATCGATTAAATCGGTTGTTGTACTAAAAGCTAAATACATTTTTGTAGATAGTTCACCAATCGTCATGTCACCTTCTTCAGAAAGCCATTGTAATGCAACAAACTGTGGGGGTGTAACGGTATAATGACTTAATATTTCTCGACCTTTTTGTTTCACTAAACCAGCAATATAACGTAAATCTTTTTCTATTGCAGCTATAACTTTTTCATCAATTGTTTTCTCCAAATAAACCCCCCCTTATTCCTTATTTCCCGCGGCAAAACGTTTGAATTGTAATACACAAAAGGCCATTAAAAAAAGCTTAAATTAAAAGGATTAAAGTGTCAAATTGTATCTTTTCCCTTTATTTATCGTTGTTCGTTCACTTATATTCTTTCAACATTTCAACCATAACAACGACTCTTGTATATTTTCTAACTTTTATTGTGAAAATTCAAGTCTTTTTAAAATAGGCTATGTGGAGAAGTATTATTGTCTAAACTTTCAATTAATATTTACTTTAAAAATTCAATCAGGGCTCTCCATGATGATAAGGTTGAAAAGTTAAACCGGCCTCCATGATGGATGCCGGTATTTTTTAAAGCTTTAACTCCCCCATGCGGAGAAGTTCGACGACAGCTTGTGAACGCCCCTTTACTCCAAGCTTTTGCATGGCATTTGAAATATGATTTCGAACTGTTTTTTCACTGATAAATAACTCTTGTGCTATTTCTTTTGTCGTTTTATCTTGAACTAACAATTCGAATACTTCCCTTTCTCGTTTTGTCAATAATGGCTTATGTGTGAAATCATTCTCCTTCAAATACATGAACCCTCCTTGCCTTCGCCAGCTAGAAAACGCGGGGATGGGTATGAATCGTCACCATATCATATGTGAAGGCAAGGCTTGGAGTGACAGCTTTCCAAATTTTATAAGTGAAATAGGCGGGAAATAAATTCAATTGCACATTGTTTTCCATCTAATGATTAAAATGCAGAGACCTTTGATATCATATGTTTTTCTAGGGTCATTTGTTCTAGTTCAGACCATTTTTCACCTTTTCCAGTTTCAGTATTTAATTTAACTAATGTTCCTCTTCCTGTAAAACAAATTTCACCATTGTCTTTTTCTCCCATATAGTGAAGATCTATTGAACTTGTGCCTATCTCATGAATTTTTACATACACATTTATTTTTTCGTCAAAAAACACTTGTTGAATATAATCACATTGTAAGTTCGCAACAATTGGTATACATTTTTTATTTGATTCCATCCAATGCTCCATAAGACCTAAATGATTCAAAAATTCAATACGAGCTTGTTCAAAGTAAACGAAAGGCACTGTATTATTTAAATGACCGAACATATCTGTTTCTGAGAATCGAACCTTAATAGGAACATAAAATTGAAATTCTTCTTTCCATAATTCGTAATTGTGTATATAACTTATATGCTTCACAACCGTACCTCCTCTATTAATATTCGTTAAACGGCATTGAAACCCGATGAACGAATCATCCTTTAATATTTCTTGACGTCCCTGAGTTTTCTTTAATGTGATTATGAATGTTTCATATCTCACATAGTAAATGATTTGATGGAATGTGAATGTATACTTCCCTATGGGCTAAGAGAATGAATGAATAGCCATTCATTTCCTACTAAAAAAATGGTTGACTGGAAACGAATTAGTCAACCTTATTAAAATTAAATATGATCATTTTAGAATCTATCTATTAAATAGAATAGTCACTACCAAAGAAGTTCCGGAACATTTGAACAGTCGCTTCTCTATTCAAGGCAGCAATTGAAGTTGTTAATGGAATACCTTTCGGACATGCTTGTACACAGTTTTGTGAATTACCGCAGTTTGCAAGACCTCCATCACCCATAATCGTTTCAAGTCGTTCCGCTTTATTCATCGCACCTGTTGGATGAGAGTTGAACAAACGAACTTGCGATAACGGAGCTGGTCCAATGAAATTAGATTTATCATTCACATTCGGACAAGCTTCTAAACATACCCCACAAGTCATACATTTGGATAATTCATAAGCCCATTGACGTTTACTTTCAGGCATTCTTGGCCCAGGTCCAAGATCATAAGTACCATCGATTGGAATCCAAGCTTTCACTTTTTTCAATGCGTCAAACATCCGGCTACGATCAACTAATAAATCACGGATAACTGGGAATGTACGCATTGGTTCTAGACGAATTGGTTGTTCTAATTGGTCAATCATCGCAGAACATGATTGTCTTGGTTTTCCATTAATAACCATAGAACAAGCACCACAAACTTCTTCCAAACAGTTCATTTCCCATTGAACTGCAGTCGTTTTTTTGCCATCTTTCGTCACGGGATTCCGTTGTATTTCCATTAAAGCCGAGATCACATTCATATGTGGACGATACGGAATTTCAAATGTCTCCTCATAAGGGTCAGAATCCGGATTGTCTTGTCTTTGAATGATAAAAGTAACTGTTTTTTGTTGTTCAGCCATTGAATAATTCCTCCCCTTTTCATTAATGTTTTTTCGTATAATCCCGTTTTCTTGGTGGGATTAATGATGTATCAACATCTTCATAATGGAATTTTGGTGCCTCATCTGGACCAACATATTTTGCCATTGTTGTTTTTAACCATTCTTCATCATTACGCTCAGGGAAATCTGGTTTATAGTGAGCACCACGTGATTCATTACGATTATAAGCACCTAGAGTAATGACACGAGCAAGTTGTAGCATATTGAACAATTGTCTTGTAAATGCTGCCCCTTGGTTACTCCATTTAGCCGTGTCGTTAATATTAATATTTTTATAGCGTTCTAATAATTCCTGAATTTTTTCATCTGTTTTTAATAGACGGTCATTATAACGTACAACAGTTACGTTATCTGTCATCCATTCTCCTAATTCTTTATGAAGAACATATGCATTCTCAGTACCATCCATTTTCATAATATCTTCCCATTTTTGTATTTCTTGTTTTTGATAACGATCAAACAAGCTAGAAGATAATTCATCTGAACTCTTGTCTAAACCTTCAATATATTTTACTGCATTAGGACCTGCTACCATACCTCCGTAAATTGCCGAAAGTAAAGAGTTTGCACCTAACCGGTTAGCACCATGTTGTGAATAATCACATTCACCTGCAGCAAATAAACCTTTAATATTTGTCATTTGATCATAATCTACCCAAACTCCGCCCATCGAATAGTGGACAGCAGGGAAAATTTTCATTGGAACTTTCCGTGGATCATCACCTGTGAACTTTTCATAAATTTCGATAATACCACCAAGTTTAACATCCAGTTCATGTGGATCCTTATGAGATAAATCAAGATAGACCATGTTCTCTCCGTTAATTCCTAATTTCATATCAACGCAAACATGGAAAATTTCGCGTGTTGCAATATCACGTGGAACAAGATTTCCGTATAATGGATATTTTTCCTCTAAGAAATACCACGGCTTACCATCTTTATAAGTCCAAATCCGTCCACCTTCACCACGTGCTGACTCACTCATTAAACGAAGCTTGTCATCGCCAGGAATTGCTGTTGGATGAATTTGGATAAATTCTCCGTTCGCATAATAAACACCTTGTTGGTAAAGAATCGCATGTGCAGATCCTGTATTAATGACAGAGTTTGTCGATTTTCCAAAAATCATGCCTAAACCGCCAGTTGCCATAATAACAGCATCGCCACGGAAAGATTTAATTTCCATTGATCTTAAATCTTGTGCAACGATACCGCGGCACACTTCTTCATCATCGAGAACTGCCCCTAAAAATTCCCAGTACTCATATTTTGTTACAAGCCCTGCAACTTCATAGCGTCGAACTTGTTCATCTAAAGCATATAATAGCTGTTGTCCTGTTGTAGCCCCTGCAAAAGCAGTGCGGTGATGTAATGTTCCACCAAAACGTCTAAAGTCTAGTAAGCCTTCTGAAGTTCGGTTAAACATAACACCCATACGGTCGAATAAATGGATAATACCTGGTGCTGCTTCTGTCATCGCTTTTACTGGAGGTTGGTTTGCTAAAAAGTCCCCTCCGTAAACCGTGTCATCGAAATGTATCCATGGTGAATCTCCCTCACCTTTCGTGTTAACGGCACCATTTATTCCACCTTGTGCACATACAGAGTGAGAACGTTTAACAGGAACAAGTGAGAATAATTCGACAGGCACTCCTGCTTCAGCTATTTTAACAGTTGCCATTAGGCCGGCCAGACCGCCACCGACAACTATAATTTTACCTTTACTCATTTGTCACTCACTCCTTGAATAATTTCTGTAAATAATCGTTCGTATACACTTGTTCAATATTTATCATATTAAATAAAAACAATTAAAATCATTATTGTATTCTGAAATATTTTCATAGAATCATGCAAACGCTAAAATAGCACGTACACCAACGAATGATAGTGCTAAGAAGATTACAATTGTTACATACGTATTGATTTTCTGTGAGTGTGGTGAAACAGTAATTCCCCAACTTACACAGAATGACCATAGTCCATTTGATAAATGGAATGTTGCTGCTACAATCCCAAGAATATAAAAGAATAGCATAAATGGATTATCAACTATATTTGCCATCATGTCGAAATTAACTTCTGCTCCATAAAATGCTTTTGCTAACCGTGTCTCCCAAACATGCCAAGCGATAAAAATAATTAATATAACACCAGAGACTCTTTGTAAAAAGAACATCCAGTTGCGAAATTTCCCAAACCTGCCCAAATTATTTTTAGCAGTGAATGCGATATAAACCCCATAAATCGCATGGAATAAAATAGGAATATAGATAAATAAAAATTCTAAAACAATTAAAAATGGAAGACGTTCCATAAACCCTGCAGCTTCGTTAAATGCTTCAGGACCTTTTGTTGCATTATAATTAATCATTAAATGCATGATTAGAAATAACCCTACCGGAATGACTCCTAGGATTGAATGTAATCTCCGGTGCCTAAATTCTCGGTTATCAGCCATCTTTACATGTACCCCCCTTAAGATTATCGTACACTATTAATTTAGAAAACTATGGCAAATATATGACATGTTCATTGTAAACCTTTTTATTCATAGCGTCAAGAAAACGGATACAGAAAAAGCAATATTTGCAAAGTGTTTATATTAATAACTGTTTATTAGAAAAACTAATCTTTAACTATTTTCCATTTATACCATTTATTTCAATAAATATATCAAAATAATTTTTTTCCAACGAAAAAACATAAATAAAAGATGTTTTTTTGTATATAATAGATTTAAAGAAATGGGGGAGTATGATTGAGTAAAAGAGCAATTGAAAGTGTGAATATTCATGAGTTATCTGTTCCTGGCTTTGGTTATGAACTCATACGAGAAGATTTATTAAATGAGATATTAGGTAATGATGCCTCAAACATTCTGTATTGGGCGGGAAAACGTTTGGCGAGAAAGTATCCTCTATTTTCTCTAGACGAACTAATTGAATTTTTTATAAATGCAGGTTGGGGGCGATTAGAGCTTCTTGGGGAAAAGAAGGACGAATTGGAATTTTCACTTACAGGAGATTTGATAGAGTATCGTCTGAAAACAAAAACATCATCAACCTTTCAATTAGAAGCTGGATTTTTAGCTGAACAAATCCAACAGATGAAAAAAGCTTATGCCGAATGTTTTGAACATCCAAGAAAACGGGACTATACGATTATATTCACCATTAAATGGGACAAAATACCTTATAACTTATAAAATAATTTTACATGTAGTAAGAAAGAAACTCAGGACGCTCGAGCCTTTAGGCAACCAAAGAGACTAGAGTTCGCTTGATAAGAAAGAGAGTTTTTCGGCTTTGATGTAGCTGCTTACGCCTTCCTTGTGCGCTTAAACGCACAAGGAAAGTCATTTATATTTATCATTAGCCAATAAAAGCAATTGGTATATCACCAATTGCTTTTATTTACTTTTAACCTTTTGTTTTATCTATCTCTTCGTTTTCTTCAGCATGTAGTACTTCCATAATCGATTTTGCTACATTTTCTGGCATACCGATATGGATAAAATCCTCTACTGTGGCTTCTTTCATTTTATTAATTGAACCAAAATGTTTCATTAATTGCTTTTTCCTTTTTTCACCAACCCCAGGAATATCATCTAATATAGATTGGAACATCGACTTTCCACGTAATTGGCGGTGAAATGTAATGGCAAACCGATGAACCTCATCCTGAATACGTTGTAATAAATAAAATTCTTGACTATTGCGAGCTAACGGTACGATTTCCAATGGTTCGCCATAAAGGAGATTGGCGGTTTGGTGTTTATCATCTTTCGCCAGTCCCGCAACGGGTATTTCTAGATTCAGCTCATTTCGTAAAATATCTTTCGCAGCTTCTATTTGTCCCATTCCTCCATCAATTAAAATTAAATCAGGAAGAGGCAAATTTTCTTTTAAAACTCGAGAATATCTTCTACGGATTACTTCTCGCATCGATTCATAGTCATCTGGACCTTCAACTGTTTTAATTTTATATTTTCGGTACTGTTTTTTGTCAGGTTTCCCATTCGTAAAAACTACCATTGCCGAAACGGGATTCGTACCTTGTATATTCGAGTTATCAAATGCTTCTATTCGATATGGTGTATATATTCCCATTTCCTGGCCTAATTTTTCAATTGCTTTAATTGTTCTTTCTTCATCTCGTTCAATGAGTGAAAATTTTTCCTTTAGAGCGACTGATGCATTCTTCGTCGCTAAGTTGACGAGATCTTTTTTCTGACCACGTATTGGCTGTAAAATTTTTACTTCTAATAATTGCTTAGCCAATTCACCATCTATTTCTTTCGGTAGTAAAATTTCCTTTGGTTTAAAATGATTGGCTTTTTCATAAAACTGTCCTAGAAAAGTTAGCATTTCTGCTTCTGGATCATCATAAAACGGAAACATTGAAACATCCCGTTCAATTAATTTTCCTTGGCGAATAAAAAATACTTGAACACACATCCAACCTTTGTCCACCGCATAACCGAATACATCACGATCTACAAAATCTTGCATCGTCATTTTTTGTTTTTCCATCGTTGTTTCAATCGCACTAATTTTATCCCGATATTCTTTTGCTCGCTCAAAATCAAGTTCTTCGGCTGCTTCCGTCATTTTTGCAGTTAATTGTTTTTTTACTTCATTATAACCACCGTTTAAAAATTTAGTAATTTCATCAGTCATTTCTTTATATGTTTCCTCGGAAATATCATTTACACAAGGTGCTAAACATTGACCGATATGATAATATAGGCAGACACGATTGGGGAGTGTGGAGCATTTCCGCAGCGGATATAGTCGGTCTAATAATTTCTTTGTTTCTTTTGCTGCAGTAACATTCGGATAGGGGCCAAAGTATTTTCCTTTATCTTTTTTCACTTTCCGCGTAATAATTAGTCGAGGATGACGCTCAGCCGTTAGCTTTATAAACGGGTAGCTTTTATCATCCTTCAGCATTACATTGTATTTTGGGTTATGTTTTTTTATTAAATTCATTTCAAGAATCAATGCTTCAATATTAGAAGAGGTAATAATATATTCAAAATCCTCTATTTCACTGACCAATGCTTGGGTCTTTCCATCATGTGAGCCTATAAAGTAGGACCGAACGCGGTTTTTTAGAATTTTAGCCTTTCCAACATAAATAATGGTACCTTGGCGATCTTTCATTAAATAACAACCGGGTTGGTCTGGTAACAGGGCTAGTTTCTCTTGTATTCTTTTTTTCGTATCCATAATTTTCTTTCACTCCATTTTAAATGGAATAACGTTCCTTTTATATTTAGACTGTTTTCCAAAAGTTTGTTGCTTTTTGAAAAAAATTACCTGTAGTTGATCTTGGCGGCGACATCAGAATCTCGCTAATCGTATTTTCCTCGTGCGATGTTTCACTATTAAATGCATTCTTTATCTATAGTAAGAATCCGCCTTAGCAAAAGAACAATAAAGTTTATGAAAACAGCCTATATTTATCAATATTTTAACAAAGGTTGACGTAAAAAAACAGCCCGTTATGGACTGCCTTAATTTGAACTATTATAAATGGCTATTGATCACTTCTTCTAGAGCTTCTTTTGGACGGTAGCCAATTACTTTATCAACAATTTCTCCGTCTTTAAAGAAAATTAATGTTGGAATACTCATCACACCATATTTTGCTGCTGTTTCTTGATTTTCATCAACATCAAGTTTGACGATTTTAACTTTGTCGCCCATTTCAGCATCAATTTCTTCAAGTACTGGTGCAATCATTTTACATGGTCCACACCAAGTAGCCCAGAAATCAGCTAAAACTAAACCTTTACTCGTTTCTTCTGAAAAATTTTGGTCTGTTGCTTTTACAATTGCCATTAAATAACCCTCCTAAACTATTTATCCTTATCGACAGTAGTATATCACTGTACGTTATGAGTTGCTAAATATTAGACTCACAGATATTTTAACCTAAAAGGAAAAAAATAACCAATAGTTTACCTGAGTTGAATTTGAATATGAGCGATGACTTTACAAATTAATAAGTCCCGTACTCAAGCAAGACTCGATTAAGTACGGGACTATTTTTACTGCATTATGCATTCACTTTTAACTTTTTAAGTTCTTCTGTTAAAATAGGTACCACTTCAAATAGGTCACCAACGATTCCATAATCGGCTACTTTAAAAATATTTGCTTCTGGATCTTTGTTTATCGCAACAATTACTTTTGAATTAGACATACCAGCTAAATGTTGGATAGCTCCGGAAATTCCACATGCAATGTATAAATCTGGTGTGACAACTTTACCAGTTTGACCTATTTGTAATGAATAATCACAAAATCCTGCGTCACACGCTCCACGAGATGCACCTACAGCACCACCTAGTACATCTGCAAGTTCTTGTAATGGTTTGAAACCATCTTCACTCTTTACTCCACGGCCTCCAGCAACAACAACCTTTGCTTCTGACAAATCCACGCCTTCTGTTGCTTTACGAACAACTTCTTTAATAATTGTTCGTAAATCTTTAATTTCAACGTCTAAAGTTGAAATTTCACCATTTCTAGATTCATCTTTTTCGAGTGGGGCGATATTATTCGGTCTTACTGTCGCAAATATAATTCCGTCTGTGACAATTTTCTTTTCAAACGCTTTACCAGAATAGATTGGACGTGTGAAGACTACATTTCCACCAGTTACTTCTACTTCAATCACATCGGAAATTAAACCCGAATCAAGTTTACTTGCAATCTTTGGAGATAAATCTTTTCCAAGAGATGTGTGACCAAAAATAATTGCTTCTGGATCTTCATTTTCAACTACTGCTAAAAGGGCTTGTGAGTATCCATCAGAACTATAATTATTTAATTGACTATTTTCAACAACTACAACTTTGTCTGCTCCATAATGAATTAAGCTATTCGCTAATTCACTTACTGAGTCACCGAGTAAAACCCCTACAACTTCTCCACCTTCAGATACAGTTTTTGCAGCTGCTATCGCTTCATATGATACGTTTCTTAAAGCACCGTCTTTAACTTCACCTAACACTAAAACTTTTCTTCCCATTTCATTACCCTCCTTGTCGTATTCTTTGTGAACTTAGATTACTTTCGCATCTTTATGCAGTAAGGAAACTAATTCTTGTATTTGTTCGTTCAAATCACCTTGTAAAATTTTACCAGCTTCACGTTTTGGTGGTAAAAATACTTCAATTGTTTTTGTCTTTGCTTCAACATCGTCCTCATCAATGTCCAAATCATCCAATTCTAATTCTTCAAGCGGTTTCTTTTTCGCTTTCATAATCCCAGGTAAAGATGGATATCTCGGATCATTTAATCCTTGTTGAGCTGTTACTAATAATGGTAGAGTTGCTTCAATTTTTTCCTCGTCACCTTCAACATCACGTACAACGCTTACATTTGTTCCATCGATTTTCAAGTCTGTAATTGTTGTAATATAAGGGATTCCTAGTAAATCAGCAACCCGTGGACCGACTTGGCCTGTTCCATTATCGATTGCTACATTCCCACCGATAATTAAATCCGCATCCTTATCTTTTAAATATTCCGCTAAAATTTTAGCAGTTGTATATTGATCTGTTACTTCAAGATCATCTTCAATATTAATTAAAACAGCCTTATCTGCACCCATAGCTAAAGCAGTACGCAATTGCTTTTCTGCATCTTCTCCACCGACAGTGACGACTGTTACTTCACCACCATGCTCATCACGAACTTGTATTGCCTCCTCAACAGCGTACTCGTCATAAGGGTTAATAATAAATTCAGCACCATCATCATTGATTTTCCCATTATCAATTGAAATTTTTTCTTCCGTGTCAAAAGTTCTTTTTAACAATACATAAATATTCATCCGTTACTCCCCCCTATTATTCTTTTAAAAATGAAATTATTAGAAATATACTCACTAATCTATTATAAGTGATTTACCACTATTTTCCCACAAAATTCGGTTGTCTTTTTTCAATAAATGCTTGGATTCCTTCCTTCGCATCTTCTGTTTGGAAAACTTCACTAAATAATGTTGCTTCTTTTTCAACACCAGTAGAAAATTGGTCTGTTTTCGTATATGTTAAGAGATCTAAAATCGCTTTAACAGATGATGGACTCTTCCTTTCGAACTTTTTCGCTAGTTTCATTGTTTCACTAAAAAGCTCTTCCTCTGGATAGGCCCTTAGTGCAAGTCCATACTTTATCGCCTCAATACCAGTGATTGGTTCACTAGTAATCATCATTTCAAGTGCTTTTTCTGTACCGACGAATTTAGGCAATCTTTGTGTTCCAGCAAATCCAGGGATAATACCAAGTGACAATTCAGGTAAACCTAATTTGGCATTTTCAGCCACTAAACGAATATGGCAGCTCATTGCTAATTCTAACCCTCCACCTAAAGCTGCTCCATGAATCGAAGCAATTACAGGTTTTGGATACTGTTCAATCTTATCCATAAGCTTCTGACCATTTCGTGCTAACTCATAAGCTTTCTCTTGTGAACTAAATGTAGTAAATTCTCTTATATCTGCTCCAGCACAGAAAAATTTACCTTCCCCTTTAACGACGACAACACGCACATCATCATTCGTTGCTAATTCTGTCAATACTTCATCCAATTCTAGCAACAGTTCTTTTGATAGTGCATTTGCCGGCGGACGGTTTAATGAGATGATTGCTGTTTTCCCTTCTATTTTTGACTGTAAAAACGCCATTTCCCATCCCTCCTATTACAAGTCTAGTACGATAAATATATATGTATGTTCGTACCGTAGATTGTATGCATAATGCTAATGGATGTGGAAAGATTTTATGCCATACATCTCGGTACGAATCATATTCATGAATGATTAGATTGCCTTTCCTTTGTTACCGCAGCCATTAATTAGTAAGCGATGAACTTCCGGTGCTAGACTGATTAAATCATATTTATGATCATTCATAATCCATGTCGTTACCGTTTCATCAATTGTTCCAAAAATCATTTGTCGAGCTAAACGGATATTCAATTTCGGATCAAATTCTCCATTTTTTGTACCTTCATCTAAGACTTTATCAATAAGTTTCAAATAGCCTTTTAAAATATCATTAATTTTGAAACGTAAATCTTTATTTGTTTGCCTTAGTTCCAGCTGAGTGACAATAGCCAGATGGTGATCCTCAGATAAACGACGAAAATGCTTTTCTATTAAAAGTAATAATTTTTCTGAGGCGGTATTTTTTGTTTTCGTTACTTCTTCCAAATCATTGATAAAATGACCCATTTTTTCACGAAAAAGAGAAATTAGTATATCCTCTTTATTTTTAAAATAAAGATAAATCGTTCCGTCTGCTACACCTGCTTGTTTAGCAATTTTTGAAACTTGTGATTGGTGATAACCGTTTTCGGCAATCGTTATTACTGCGGCATCAATAATTTGCATATACTTTGGCTTTTGTGTTTTCAAATCGTTCACCTTCAGATAAATTTTTCTGTAACTCTTGGTGTCAAAAGTATATGAATGAATAATCATTCATAATTTTATAATAAAAGTTATTTTATCATTTGTCAAACGATTCTCTTATATTTTTTTAGAAAAAAAGAGAGTTAAGAGCTACTCTTTAAGAAACTATGCTTCTCTTTCTTTTGCCTCTGCCATTTTCTTCTTTTCTTCTTCAACTAACTGACGTCGTAATATTTTTCCAACTGTTGTTTTCGGAAGTTCATCTCGAAATTCGTACATTCTCGGTACTTTATAAGCAGCAAGATTTTTTCTCGCATACTTATTCATTTCATCTTCTGTAATCGAAGCGCCATCTTTCAAGACAATGTATGCTTTTACCGTTTCGCCTCGATACGGATCTGGAACACCTGCAACAACAACTTCTTTTACTGCTGGATGTTCGTATAAAACTTCTTCAACCTCGCGTGGGTAAATATTATAACCGCTTGCAATAATCATATCCTTCTTACGGTCTACAATGTAAAAGTATCCTTTTTCGTCCATATATCCCATATCACCGGTGAATAACCAACCATCTTGTAGCACTTGGTTCGTTTCTTCTGGACGATTCCAATATCCCTTCATCACTTGCGGACCTTTTATCACTAATTCTCCAACTTCTCCTGGAGGTAATGGCTCCCCTGTTTCTAAAGAGCGAATTTCAGCATTTGTATCTGGCCATGGTAAACCAATACTTGCAGATACCCGTGTACCATCCCACAAAAGATTTGCATGTGTTACCGGCGAGGATTCAGTCAGCCCATATCCTTCAACTAGTTTTCCACCTGTTAATTTTTCAAACTGTTCTTGAACCTCGACAGGTAACGGCGCTGAACCACTAATACAACTATCAATAGATGATAAATCATATTTTGTTAAATCTGGGTGATTCAACAGACCAATATACATTGTTGGGGCACCTGGAAACATCGTTGGTCGTTGCGACTGTATTGCCTTTAACAATGTTTCTGGGGCTGGCTTTGGTATAAGAACCATTTTTGATGCTTGCAAAACAGATAGAATCATTACCGTTGTCATGCCGTATACATGAAAGAATGGAAGTGCACCAAGTACAACTTCTTCTCCTTCTCTACACCGATACAGCCAAGCTTGACACATTTTTGAATTAGCAATTAAATTTCGATGTGTCAACATAACTCCTTTTGGAAAACCAGTCGTTCCACCAGTATATTGTAGGATTGCCAACTCTTCATCACAATTAATGTCTAGAACTGGATCTGACGTTGGTTGTTCTTTCATAATTTCTTTAAATAGATGATGATTTCCCTTATGTTCGACTTTAACTGAAAATCCGTATTGTTTCTTTTGAATATACGGATACACTAGATTCTTTGGAAATGGTAAGTAATCTTTAATTGCTGTTATAATAATATGTTGTAAATTTGTTTCCCCTTGAATTTTCGTAATACGCGGAAATAAAATATCTAATCCAATAATTGCCTTTGCTCCTGAATCTTTCATCTGAAAAGCTAATTCTCGCTCTGTGTACATTGGATTTGTCTGTACAGCAATCCCGCCCGCAAATAATATCCCGTAAAAACTAATGACTGATTGTGGTGTGTTCGGCAGCATAATAGCCACCCGGTCCCCTTTTTTAATTCCAATTTTTTTCAAATAGCCTGCCATCTTTAAGGAAGATTCATATACTTCTTTATAAGTTAACTCCTTACCATTAAAGTGGATGGCAATCTTATCTGGATACTTCTTAGACGTATTAACTAATACTTGTTGCAGGGATGAATTATCATACGTTAATGTGTGCGGAATTTGTGGCGGATAAAGCTGTAACCATGGTTTATTTTCCATAATCTCCCCCCTTTGTCGTAAAAAAGAACAACAAAAAAATAATGATTCTAATTGTTCTTTTCTTTATCATAGCTAATTTTAAAAACGTTTACAAGATTAAATTTTTGTAAAATAAAAAATCTATTGTGAATTAGTAAACATAAGAACGTATAAATAATAAAAGGCAAGCTGATACTATTAAAAAAGGTAAATTTATACATAAATAAGGAAAATTATACACATTCAATTATAGAGAACTTTCTAAAAAATAGATTCACGAAAAACGTTGTTGATTCTATTCTATTTTTTTTAAACAAAAAAGTTTAAAGGTAAATGAAAAACTTGGGGAAAACGGTCGCCTATAAGAGTTATAGATTCCTACTTTGAATAAAAATCCAGTTAACGGTCATCTAAAAGAGTTATAGACGACTAATTCATGGTAAAAAAAGTGGAAGAGGTCATCTAGAAGGGCTATTGATAAAAAAACCAGATTTCAGAATGTGGATGTGACGAAATTTTATACTTTCTCTTTTGAAAAAAGCTTCAGATTACATCCGAACTGTTCGGATATAATCTGAAGCTTGATTATCTTTAAGTCGATATGTCTATAAAAAGTAAATTATACCTAGTAACAGAAAGGCACCACAGCAAATGATTAATATTTTGCCAAGTTTCTCCAACCGCTTCCTCCCCTTGTAAAGATGTAATCCATATATTTAAACGAGGATTGATTCATTAACTAGAAACTCTTATTCTCATCTTCACTAACTAAATAATTCCGGCTCCGATAACATATGAAAGTCCAACAGAGATAACCATCGATATAAAACCAACGGCACGGTTATCACTTGCAATTTGCTCATCAACATTAAACGTTGGTGTTAAAAATTCAAAAATATAGTAAGCAATAAGTAGTAATAAGAAACCGAAACATCCCCAGCCAAACATAACAAGTAATGAATCATTGTGCATAATTGAAAAGCGAAAAATATTTAAGATACCAAATATTTTTCCTCCTGTTGCCAATGCAACCGCCATATTCCCCTTTTTTATTTCTTCCCAATTATTATATTTTGTCACTAATTCAAATATGGCTAGAAATACGAGTGTGCATAAGATCGCAACACTATAATATGCTGCCTGTATAATCAAACTATTTTCCCAAAAGTTTGCCATAAATATCCCTCGTTTGCTTCTAGTCGTGCTCTTAATCTACGTTCCCATTACCTAAATACTATTTAAACTCAACAACAGTAACACCTGTTCCACCTTCATTTGCACTTCCAAAATGAAATGATTTTACTTGACGATGTTTTTTTAAATAATTTTGTACACCTGTGCGAAGTGCTCCTGTACCTTTACCATGTATGATTGAAACACGCGGATATCCAGCAAGTAACGCATCATCAATATATTTTTCTACTTTCACTAGCGCATCTTCAAAACGTTCGCCACGTAAATCAAGTTCTAAACCAACATGATATTCCTTTCCTTTAATTGTCGTTATTGGCTTTGGTTCTACTTTTGGTTTACTATGGATGATTTCAAGATCTTTTTCATTCACTTTCATTTTTAAAATACCAATTTGAACTTGCCATTCATGATCATTGACCTTTTCAATTAAATGTCCTTTTTGGTCGAAGCTAATCACTTTCACTTCATCCCCTGGTTGGAATTGATGGACTTCTTTTTTGTCTGTCGGTATGGAAGTTTTATTTTTCGATTTTGGAACCGCTTCTTCCAAACGTTTTTTCGCTTCAATTAATTCATGCTCTTTAATTTCAACTGACTTTTGTAATTGTAACTGTCTTAACCGTTTAATAATTTCATCTGCTTCATGTTCCGCATGTTTAATAATCGATTTCGCTTCTAGTCGCGCTTTTTCATATAATTCATCTTTCTTTTCATAATAATCGACCATCGCTTTTTGCAAGTCTGCATGAATTTTTTCTGCGAGTTTCAAATACTCTCTTGCTTCTTTTTCCTCTGTTTCTGCTAGTTTCGTCCGTTCTTCCAGGGAAGCAATCATATTATCAACTTTATTGGTTTCCTCATGAATTTGGCTTTTTGCTCGTTCAATAATTCGATCTGATAATCCAAGTCGCTTCGATATTTCAAATGCATTACTTCGACCAGGAACACCAATTAGAAGGCGATAGGTTGGACTTAATGTCTCAACATCAAATTCTACACTAGCATTCGTTACTCCTTCTCGATTATACCCATATGCTTTTAATTCTGGATAATGCGTTGTTGCAATGACACGAGCTCCACGATTATGAACCTCATCTAATATCGCCATTGCAAGAGCAGCACCTTCCTGTGGATCTGTACCAGCTCCAAGCTCATCAAACAAGACAAGACTCTTGAAATCAACATGATTTAATATCTCTACAATATTTACCATATGAGATGAAAATGTGCTTAAACTTTGTTCAATTGATTGTTCATCACCAATATCAGCAAAAATTGATTGAAATACAGCAACCTCTGACCCATCTTGTGCTGGAATATGTAATCCTGCTTGAGCCATTAATGTAATTAATCCAAGAGTTTTTAAAGTAACGGTTTTTCCACCCGTATTCGGACCTGTAATGACAATTGTTGTAAAATCAGTTCCAAGTTCAATATCATTCGCAACGACTTCCTCTTTCGGTATAAATGGATGTCGTGCCTTAAAAAGGCGAATTCTTCCTTCCTTATTAATCGCTGGCTTTGTCGCTTTCATTGCCGCACCATATTTTGCTTTTGCAAACATAAAGTCTAGTTCACGTAATGTTTCAACAAGGACTTTTAACTCTTCACTATATGCTGCAGTCTCTTTTGATAACTCTGTTAAAATTCGTTCGATTTCAAGTTGTTCTTTTATTTTTGCTTGGTGAAGCTCATTATTCAACTGAACAACCGGTTGAGGTTCAATAAATAATGTTTGTCCAGAGGAAGATTGGTCATGAACCATCCCACCGAAATGGGTTCGATATTCTTGTTTTACAGGAATCACAAATCGGTCATTACGAATTGTTATAATCGCATCTGATAACATTTTTTGTGCACTTGATGAACGAATAATACTTTCTAGTTTTTCACGTACTCTAGCTTCAAATGTGCGCATTTGTGTTCGGAGAGTACGTAATTTTTCACTAGCACTATCTAAAACTTCCCCATTCTCGCTAATCGAACTACTTATACTACGTTCCAACTCATACGGAGGATTCATATTTTCATGAAATTCTGTTAATATTGGTAAATTCTCTTCATCAGTTACTTCTTCGAGATACTTCTTTAATTGTCGACTAGCTCTTATCGAACTTGCAATTTGGACGAGTTCATCGACGTGAAGCATACCACCAATTTCCGACCGTTTAATTGCCGGCAAAATATTAAAAATTCCTCCAAGTGGTACATGACCCTTAAGACGAATGACGGTGGCAGCCTCATCGGTTTCCTCTTGAAGTCGAATCACTTCCTCATAGTTTGTCGATGGAAATAAGTTTTCAATCCTTTCTTTTCCTAAATTAGATGCGGCAAAGGCCATTAATTGATTACGAATTTTATTAAATTCTAATGTATCTATTGCTTTATGATTCACGGAGATAATCTCCCTTCGTTTTCGTTAATGTATTATGAAGTTTTGTTTAATATTAACTGTAACTCTTTCAATGACTTTGTATTCATAACCGTATCTTTTTTCAACCAGGCACTTCTTGCGTAATTTACCCCAATTTCCATATTACTTAATGTATCGCGGTGATGACTATCTGTATTGATCATTATTTTCACACCCGCTTCTTGAGCCTTTACTAAATGTTCTTTTCGTAAATCTAAACGTCTAGGACTCGCATTTAATTCTAGTATTGTATTTGTATCTTTAGCGAGTTGAATAAGCTCATCAATTTGTACAGAATATCCTTCACGCTTACCAATTTTTCTTCCGGTCGGATGAGCGATGATGTTAACGTACGGATTTTCACACGCTGTTCGTAACCGTTTCATAATCATTTCCTTACTTTGCCCAAAAGCTGAATGAATCGAAGCAATGACAAAATCTACTTCTTTTAATAAGTCGTCATGAAAATCGAGTGTCGCATCAGGTAAAATATCCATTTCAATTCCAGTAAAAATCGTAAAATCGGAATATTTTTCATTTAATTGATGTATTCTATCCATTTGGCGTCGTAAGCGGTCTTCTGTTAGACCGTTAGCTACTTTTAAAAATTGGGAGTGATCTGTAATCGCCATATATTCATAACCTCTTAAACGACATGCCTCTACCATTTCCTCTAATGAATGGGCACCATCACTCCATGTTGTATGCATATGCAAGTCACCACGAATATCCGTTAAAGTAACTAAATTATTTAATTCATCAATGCGTTCGATTTCAGATCCATCATCCCGAAGTTCCGGACTTATAAACGGTAACTGAAAATGATGATAAAAATCGGTTTCAGTAGAAAAAGTGAGTACTTCTCCTGTTTCTATTTGTTCAATTCCATATTCACTAATTTTTTCATGGCGTTCTTTTGCAAGTTGTCGCATGCGAATATTATGTTCTTTTGAACCAGTAAAATGATGTAGGGTTGTTGCGAATTGATCCCGTGTAACGATGCGAAAATCAGCTGAAATATCGAATTCAAATGAAAATACACATGATACTTTCGTGTCTCCTTGATTAGTCAGTTCCTTTATATTCGGCATTTTTAATAGTTGTTCTTTTACTAGGTGGGGCTCCGTTGTTGCGATAATAAAATCTATATCTTTAACGGTTTCTTTCGTCCGCCTGATACTACCGGCACGTGAAAATTTTTCAATCGAATTCATTCCGGCTAACTGCTCTTCAATCCATGTGACAATTGGCAATACCGAAGCTAGTGGTAAACGTTCAGGACGCATGCCTAATTCTTCAATACTTTTTAAAATTTTTTCCTCTTTCTTTGGGCCAAATCCCTTTAATTCTCGAACTTTCCCCTCTTCACATACCCGTTTTAAATCATTTACATTTTCTACATCGAGTTCATTATATAATTTAGCAATTGTCTTTCCGCCGAGACCAGGAATTTGCAAAAGAGGGATAAGTCCTTTTGGAACCTCCTCTTGCAGTTGCTTTAAAACTTCTGATTGACCTGTTTCTATATATTCATCAATAACTGCAGCAGTTCCTTTTCCAATTCCAGGTATTGCTTGAAAGTTATCAATTTCAATTAACAATCTTTCGTCTAGTTCTAATGCATTTGCCGCTTTACGAAAGGCCTGTATTTTAAACGGATTTTCCCCTTTTAACTCCATGTAAATCGCGATTGTCTCTAGTAATCGAATCACTTCTTTTTTACTATCAATCATTGAATTCACCCCGTTATATAGAGCAATAATTGGATTAAAATACTTAAGCTCTATATCTATTTTCACCTTTCTACTTTACCATTTTTTCTATAAAAGGAGAAATGGGTTGCTAGCTATTTATACGAATTTCCTCATTTAAAACATGAGGACCAATACACAATGAAAATACTGTGGTTGGTCCTAAAATCTTTTACAATTATTTTTCACGTGTTGGTTGCGTCTGTATTGAAATTGTTCCTTTAGACGATCCTAAAAAGGGGGGTAAATCTTCTACATCATGAAATTTCTCATATTTTACAAATCCACCACCTGTTCCAGTAAAGGAGTTCGCAACAATGGAGCCGACAATTTTCCCACCACCAGATAAATTCACTGCTGCATTTGGAGCATAAAAAATTTGTGTAAGGGCGTTCGTACCGCCATTAATATTTACCTCTGTTCCTCCTGTTACAATTGAACCTTGAAAACCTGATCCTCCCGTCATTGTAATGTTTGCACGCTCAGCGAATAATGATCCATAGATTTTTTGAGCACCACTCATTGTTAAATTTCTTCCTTTATAATAAATGTCTAACTGTTTAATTTTTTCTTTAACTGATTGAGGATTCTTAGGCGAATTAATTTCAGCTCCTCCACCTAGCGTAATATTATTTTTTACAAAAATTGTAAGTTTCCCAGTTCCAATAATATTTATTTTCCCCTGTGGCATGTTCATTTCATTGACTACTAAACTGTGATTGCTATTGCCAATGTTTATATTCAATGTATAATTTTGATTTATAATTATTTTGTCTAATTGGAGATTTTCCCTCATATCTAACGTGTAATTATTTACCATCCAATTATTAATATATAAAGAGCCGTTTTTTATAACTTCATATGTATTCCACTGATTGTGAATAAATAGTTCATCACTTATCATTGGATATGTTGGGTACTCAGGAAACACTGGCATGTGAAATGTCTTTATTTCGTTTAACTTTACAATCTTATTGGGTATATTCATATAAGCAGGCTTGTCTATAATATCATCTTTTGCATTAGGACCGACGAAAATATCCCCCGTAATTTTCGCTCCACCATCAAGTCGAATTGCCCCTTGACTAGATGAGTTGATTCCCGTAGCTCCGTCAATATATGCGCCGCCTAATAAGTCAATATTCTTATTCACAAAAAGAGCCGTGTTTGGAAGATTCACAGATGAGTTTTGTGTGAAATCAACACTAAATTTCTTCTCAGCTGTTCGTGAACGATTTCCTATAACTCCTTTTGATATGATTTTATAGTCTCTTTCATTACTGGAGTTTGCATTACTTTTCTTTACTTTCACTACTTTAACTTCTGCTTTAGGTTGATTATTAAAGGACTTCTCGAAATCTGTATACATGTCTATTTCGTTTAATTTTAATTGTTCTTCAACATGTTGAAAGAAAACTTCCGCACTAGCTTCCTTATTTATCGCATCCAACTCTTTATATATTTCGTCCATCTTATAATTAATTCCTGATTCAGCAATATAATAAGAAGCTTGGCTTGACCTTTCACCTGAACTCATCTTAACATTGTTCATTGAAAGTGTTATAATTGATAATCCTAAAATCGTGACGACTGTTAAAATGAATACAACCATTGTTAAAGCAATTCCTTGTTCATTATTTTTCCAGCTCACACGCACCCTCTCCGTTCTCCAGCCTTATTGATATGGTTGTTTCAGGTAAATTTCCGATTACTACTTTCACTTCATTCAGATTACAATCCATAGAAACATTGAAAACTTTAATATTCGTTGCAATCAATTCATTATTTTTCTTTAAATCTGTTCCTTCCAATTTATATATATCTGTATTGTTTATTACTAGCTCTTGATGTCCGCGAGCATTCACAAAATTCGCTCTTCTTATATCCCTCGTTATCCTATTCATAGCCAATCTTTCTTCTGTTTGTACTTGAACTTCTTTCGATTGGATATTCATTTGATTTTGTGACATGAGAAAGATAGAGCTAGCAAATAGAAGGATGATTGAGAGGAGGGAAAGGGCTACTAGTAATTCAACTAATGTAAGTCCGTTGTCATTTCTCATTAGTCTGCATTTTATTTTTTCCATGGGATGACCAACTCCATTTGGGATTCCTGTTCTAGCTTCTGATCATTTTGGTAAACTTTTATAACTATTTTTCCTAGTGTTGGACTTTCATTTGGATGATTATTTTTACTTATATTTTTTAGTTGAACGATAATATAGTGGCCATCTTTATTTATTCCTAGGCAATTTTCACATGTTTCATCCTTTTTATATCCTTTTTGTAAGATTACATCATACATATATTCAAGATTCGATTGCTCTGCATGATCATTTATGTTTACGATATTTTCCAATTCTGTTTGTGCTAATAGTGTTGCATCCATCATTTCTTTTGAATTTTTATTAGCCTGTGCAGAGTGAATAAACAGAGGAATGATTGATAAAACAATGATAGACAGTAGGGCTAAGGAAACTATGATTTCTACCAATGTCAAGCCCTTATTTGAAGGAGTACCAAAAAGATATTTTTTCATAAACCGTTTCTATCACTCCTTTATAAAAAGATAGTCTTCCAATTTTATCGTATCATCAATACTTATGTAAATCAATGAACATAAGCATTTGGAAAAGGCTTATGAAATTAAAATCATTACACAAAAATGAGCACGTCTGTTTATTTATATAAGACAGATGTGCTCATTAAATCAAATACGCCAAGCTGTGTTAGGACCCGACTTTTTGCTACATAAGTTAAAACCACATATTATATATTTGCTTTGAAAGGATAGGTGTATGTTGAATGATTCCCTTTGCAACCGCAGATTGATCAATCCATGTCTGCACGTTATTTATCGGAAATAAGGCGATAATATATAAAATTAGAAAGATAATTAAATAGACTTCAAGAAAACCGAGTATTCCTCCTGCCCAAATATTTAGCTGCTTAATAATTGGGATATTAGCAACAAAATCAAGCATGGAACCAATAATTTGTAATACAATTTTCACAGCAATAAAAATAAGAAAGAAGGATATTCCTCTATAAAAAGCTTCTTCGGCATTCATAGCTCCAAGCAATAATTTTAGTGTTTCACTATCACCAATCGTTGGATACGGAATCCACAAAGTTAACCGTAAAGCTAAATCTTTATAATACATCATCGCAATAATAAAGGCGATAAAAAAACTCGTTAAATGGATTACTTGTAAAATAAATCCTCTTTTTAATCCGACAATAAATCCGATAAACAAGAAGAAAAGTAGTATCAAACTTAGCATGCATGTCAACCCTTTAATCTGAGATTTCCACTTTACCTGGATGGTTGAAGTTGTTCGTATTTACTTGTTAGAAAGTCATTCTATTCTAACTATTATTCAAATTTACTGATTAAGATTCCTTTTTAATTCCTCTAATTGTTCTTTCATTTTTACATATTCATTGACGGCATTTACAGCTGTCAAAACTGCTAGTTGACTTGTATCCAACGTAGCGTTTTTCCCTTTGATTTCACGCATTTTCTGATCAACTAATTGTGCAACCGTGCGAATATGTTCTGCTGGTTCTGTTCCAACTATCATATACTGTTGTCCATATATTTCAACAGGAATCCTGTTTTTTCGTACATCTGACAAGTCCATACCTCCAATCGTCAGAATCCTTTTTTTATCATAGCACGAAACAAAATATAATGGGAAGGAAATTAACAAAAACAGGGCAAAATAAGTAAAAACTGCCTCGGAACAAGCTGATTAAAAAGGCAGCTTATGAAAAGAGGCAGTTTACTCGTCAATTTATTTTCTTAATTCTGCACCAAATTTTTCATTTAAAGAAACTAGTACTTTTTCGTGAACCTTTGTTACTTCATCGTCCGTCAATGTTCTTTCTGGATCTAAGTACGTTAGGGTAAAAGCAACTGATTTTTTCCCGGCGTCAACTTTTTCACCTTCGTAAAGGTCAAATACTTTTGCTTCCTTCAATAATTTCCCGCCAGCTTCATTTATAATTTGTTCCAGTTCTCCGGCTGTTGTTTTACGATCTACAATTAGAGCGATATCACGTGTAATCCCCGGGAATCTTGGAATGGATTCGTAAGCTAATGGAACAACATCTGTATTTAACAGCTTTTCTAAGTTAAGCTCAAATACAAAGACATTTTTCACATCGTATTGTTTTTCCATCGATGGGTGGATTTTACCGACAAATCCAAGAACAGCGTTATTTAATAAAATTTTGGCTGTTTGACCAGGATGCATTCCGTCAATTTCTGCCTTTTCGTAACGAATCATTTCGTCCACTTGTAATTTAACGAATAACGCTTCTAAAATACCTTTAACAACATAAAAATCAACCGGTACTTTTTCGCCTTGCCATGGATGATTAACATAAAGACCTACCATTGCACCTGCTAAGTATTCATGTTCTTTCGGTTGAACGTTCGCTCCGTTTGATACAAAAATGGCACCTGTTTCAAATAAAGCGACGTTTTCATTTTTCCGAGCTTTATTATAAGAGATGGCATCCAATAAATGAGGAAGTAAACTTAATCGTAAAACCGCATGTTCTTCACTCATCGGCATAGCAAGTTTAATTGGTTCAGTTCTCTCTAATGCAAATTGACCGTATTTTTCTTCACTCGTTAATGAGTACGTCACAGCTTGGTTTAATCCAGCCCCCTCTAGTACTTCATGGACAACTCTTCGTTTCTTTTGGTATGGAGTTAAACTACCTGCTGTTCCAATACCTTCAGGAAGTGTCATTGGAATATGATCATAACCATAAAGTCTTGCAATTTCTTCATACATATCTTCCTTAATGGAAATATCCCAACGACGAGACGGAATATCAACCGCAAAAGTTTCACCATCTTTTTTGTAAACGAATTGTAGACGATTTAAAATCTCTTCAATTGTTTCAACAGTTAAATCAGTACCTAAAAATTGATTCACTTTCGATAGCTCAACTTCAACTACTACGGGTTTGAGTTCCAATGTATCCACTTCGACGGTACCTTCCAGTACTTCTCCACCTGCAAATTCTGCAATTAATGCACATGCTCGTTCTGATGCTTCTCGTACGCGAGTTGGATCAATTCCTTTTTCATAGCGACTACTAGCTTCACTACGAAGTCCATGATCTTTAGATGCCTTCCGAATAACTTTACTATCAAAATAGGCAGATTCCAGTAATATCGTTGTTGTATCATTACCTACTTCAGAGTTAGCTCCACCCATTACACCAGCTAATGCAACTGGTACTTCACCATTTGTAATAACGAGATGATCTTCAGATAACATACGTTCAGCATCATCTAACGTAATCATCTTTTCTCCAGCTTTTGCCCGACGTACAACAATTTCATTTGACCCAAGACGATCATAATCAAACGCATGCAATGGTTGTCCGTATTCTAGTAGAATAAAGTTGGTTACATCGACTACATTATTGTGAGGACGAATCCCAGCATTGATGAGTCGTGTTTGCAGCCATAATGGGGACGGACCAATTTTTACATTTTTGATTACTTTGGCCGTATATAACGGTGCATCACTTTTCGCATCGACTCGAACCGAAATATAATCACTTACTTTTTCATTACTAGTGACAGCTTTTATTTTAGGTAATTTTACTTTTTTTCCTAAAATTGCTGCTGTTTCATAAGCAACACCAATCATACTCATGCAATCAGCTCGGTTCGGAGTTAATCCTAGTTCTAAAATAAAATCATCCATATTTAATAATTTTAGTGCATCACTACCAGGTATGGCCGATTCTGGAAGTACGTAAATTCCGTCTGCATATTCTTTCGGTACAACCTTTCCTTCAATACCAAGTTCTTGTAATGAGCAAATCATACCGTTTGAAACTTCGCCGCGAATTTTACCACGTTTAATTTTCACGTTTCCAGCTATTCTTGCCCCTGGAAGTGCTACAATCACTTTTTGTCCTGCTGCGACATTCGGTGCACCACAAATGATTTGAGTTGGTTCTTCTTCACCGATATCTACTTGGCAAATATGAAGATGGTCTGAGTTTGGATGGTCCACACAAGAAAGTACATGTCCGACCACAATATTTTTTAATCCTGCTGATTTTTGTTCAACACTTTCTACTTCAATACCTGAGCGAGTAATTTTTTCAGCTAAATCTTCGGCTGTAATTTCGCTCACATCAACATACGATTCAAGCCATTTATATGAAACAAGCATGTTTTTTCCTCCTACCTTATTTTTACTATTTTCTTTTTATAAATCTACTGGTGCAAATTGTTTTAAGAAACGAACATCATTTGTATAGAAATGACGAATATCATCAATCCCGTATTTCAACATTGCAATTCGTTCAGGACCCATACCGAATGCAAAACCGCTATATTTTTCTGGATCAAATCCACTCATACGTAACACATTTGGATGGACCATTCCAGCACCTAAAATTTCAATCCAACCGGTTCCTTTACATACATTGCATCCTTTACCGCCACACATTTTACAAGAAATATCCATTTCAACAGATGGTTCTGTAAACGGGAAAAAGCTTGGACGGAGACGAATTTCACGATCTTCACCAAAAATCTTTTTCGCAAAAATATTTAAAGTTCCTTTCAAATCACTCATACGAATGTTTTCATCCACAACAAGTCCTTCAATTTGCATAAATTGATGGGAGTGTGTTGCATCATCGTTATCACGACGATATACACGACCCGGACAAATTACTTTTACAGGTCCCCTTCCTTTCGCCTTTTCCATTGTCCGTGCTTGTACAGGTGATGTATGTGTACGTAATAAAAGTTCTTCGGTAATGTAAAAAGAATCTTGCATATCACGAGCAGGATGGTTTTTCGGTAAATTTAATGCTTCAAAATTGTAATAGTCTGTTTCTACTTCTGGACCTTCTGCAACTTCATAACCAAGACCAATAAATAAGTCTTCAATTTCTCGGATGGTTTTCGTCAAAGGATGGTCGCAACCTAATGTAACGGGTCGTCCTGGTAAAGTAATATCAATCGATTCTTCTTCTAATTTCTTTTGTACAGCTAACTCTTCTAACTCCGCTTTTTTAGCATCTAGTTTTTCAGAAATTTTTGCTCGGATTTCATTAGCAAGGGAACCGATGATTGGACGTTCTTCTGGTGAAAGCTTCCCCATTCCTCGTAAAACTTCGGTAATTGGTCCTTTCTTCCCTAAATAGGCAACCCGAACATCATTTAAATGTTTCAAGTCTGTCGCTTTAGAAATCTTTTCCAGTACTTCTTCTTTTAGTTCATGTAAACGTTCTTTCACGTTTTATACCTCCTTGTAATTGTAAGTATTTAGAAAGCACAAAAAATCCTCATCCGAAAAGGGACGAGGATTCTATTCGCGGTACCACCCTTATTAATGCAATTTGTCAAACTACAAATGTACATTCACTCTAACTGATAACGGTCTTCCCGCTTCATCTTTACACTTCAATCGCAAGTACGAAAGTGGTCCCGATGAGAGTTCATGAGGTGAAATTTCATTTGGTTTCTGCTAAAAATGCTTTCAGTCATGGCATTTTCTCCCTTAAACAGAAATTTCCAAATTACTTGCCTCAATCATTACATCTTTCATTATTCAATTTTCATTTAATTACCATTATATCGAGACTTTTTCAGAATAGCAATATGAACTATGGTCATATTCGAATTTTCTTTGTCCTCTATTTCAATTTCAATGTTTACCACGTAAATAATAGAGTAAAATCCCTGTGGCTACTGATACATTTAATGATTCACTTTTTCCATAAATTGGAATATATAGATTTTTTGTCGTTTTACTCAAAAGTTCTTCGTTCACACCTTGTCCTTCATTTCCTACAATTAGTGCAAAAGATTCTTGCGCTTGCACCTGGTTCATAGGTACTGCATTTTTTAGTGCAGTTCCATAAATTGAAATATTCTGCTCCCTAAATTTATTTATCCATTCAGTCAAATTCCCCCGAATGATTGGTAAATGAAAATGACTGCCTTGTGCTGCACGCAACACTTTTGCATTCCATATGTCAACACTGCCTTCTCCAACAATAACAGCATCCACACCGGCACTATCCGCCGTTCGAATCATCGTACCGACATTTCCCGGGTCTTGAACCGCATCGATAAGTAAATACCTTTTCCCTTCAACTACACTTTTTTTCATTTGCTTACAGACAGCAAAAATACCTTGTGGTGTTTCTGTATCAGATATCACTTTAGCTATCTCATTTGCAACTACATAAAGATCTATATTTGCAAATTTTGCTTTCGGTAATTTTGAATGATAGCTTTCAGTCACAATGAGCTCAGTCATCCAGTCAGCGTGATGTGCTTCTTCAACTAGATGCTCCCCTTCAACAAGGAATAAACCTGTTTTATCCCGTTCTTTTTTTGTTAATAATTTTTTCCATTGCTTCACTTTTTCATTTTTTACTGATTGAATAAACTTCATAAAAATCTCCTTTAACGAAAATTCTTTCACTATTTTTCATTATATCGAATTCCATATACATATTACATCTTTAAAAGTAAAACACTATTTATGATTATTACTCTAGGAGGTTGATTAATAATGAACTTTAATTTACGAAATGCCATTATACAAAATGTTTCTGGAAATTCAGAAGACCAATTAAGAGATACAATTGTTGATGCAATTCAAGTTGGGGAAGAAAAAATGCTCCCTGGACTAGGTGTTTTATTTGAAATTATTTGGCAAAATGCTGATCCAAACGAACAAAAAATGATGCTTGAAAACTTAACGCAAGGTTTGAATAAATAATGGATCTGTTCGAGAACCATTTGCATGAAAATCAAACTATGAAAGGCAAATTTGTCCCAATGACATCGATGGCGAGTGGGCTTGTTCAACAAATTGCAGAAGGTGTTTTTGCATGCACAATACAAATCGTTAACATTGCCTTCATTCAAACAAATACAGGTTTTGTAATAATTGATACTGGTATGCCCGAGTCAGAAGAGATGATTTTTAATATGATTGAAGAGAAATTCGGTGAAGGGGCAAAACCAGAGGCAATTATTTTAACACATGGGCATTTTGACCACATTGGTTCGATTGAAAAGTTGCTTGAACGATTTTCTGATACTCCTGTGTATGCACATCCGTTAGAAATTCCTTATTTAACTGGTCAAAAGAATTACCCAGAACCTGACGGAACGGTAGAAGGTGGACTTGTTGCAAAATTGTCACCAATGTTCCCAAACGTTGGAATTAATTTAAGTAAACATATCAAACCCTTACCAGACAACGGGAAAGTTCCACTTCTACCTGAGTGGAAATGGATACACACACCAGGCCATTCAGACGGTCATGTCTCGTTATTCCGTGAAAAAGATGGGACATTAATCGCTGCAGATGCATTTATAACCGTTAAACAAGATTCCCTTTACAAAGTGCTCGTGCAAGAACAAGAAATATGCGGACCACCACGATACTTTACTACCGATTGGAAACTTGCCAAGCAATCTGTGGAGAAATTAGCTGCTTTACATCCAAAAGTAGCCTTAACCGGGCATGGTTTACCGATAGAAGGTGAGGAACTCGAACGCGGGTTAACTAGACTTGTCAATGAGTTCGATACCATTGCAACGCCGGATTACGGAAAATATGTATAATAAGGTAGTTACTTTAACCGAAAGTTCTTAGTCTCCATATTCATCGTAAAAACTCAGGGACGCTTGAGCCTCTAGGCAGCCAAAGAGACGAGAATTCTCCAAAAGAAAGAGAGTTTTTCGGCTTTGATGTAGCTACTAGAGCCTTCCTTTTACGCTTATCAGCACAAGGAAAGTAGAAATCTGAAAATTTATACTTTCCTATGAGCCAATAAAGGGCTTTCTAGCGTTATGCTTAAGCCCTTTTAATAAATTCAGTTAACAAAACTCATTCAAACTTAATTTTATTTACCGCATCTACATCAAGTCGTTTTACAAGTTCAGTTAATAATGTTACTGTGTTTTCGTAATCATCACGATGAATGATGCTCGCATTCGAATGTAAGTAACGAGTCGCAATCGTAATCGCAATGGATGGTGCACCTGATTTTGTTAAATGGATGGAGCCGGCATCTGTTCCACCACCAGGAATCGATTCAAATTGGTATGGAATATGTAACTCTTCTGCAACATTTACAACAAATTCTCTTAAACCTTTATGAGAAACAAGTGATGCATCATAAATAATTATTTGTGGACCATTGCCGAGCTTACTTAATGATTCTTTTTCTGTCACTCCTGGTGTATCTCCTGCCGTACCTACGTCTAATGCAAAGCCTATATCCGGTTCAATCGTAAACGCAGCTGTTTTCGCTCCACGTAAGCCAACTTCTTCTTGAACGGCACCGACACCATAAACAATGTTCGGATGTTGTTCCTTTTGTAAATTTTTCAACACATCAATAACTATTGCACAGCCAATTCGGTTATCCCATGCTTTTGCAAGTAGAAATTTCTCATTTTTCATTACAGTAAATTCAAAATAAGGAACAATCATATCGCCTGGGCGAACACCCCAAGAAGTTACTTCTTCTTTTGATGTAGCGCCAATATCAATAAACATGTCCTTAATATCAAACGGTTTTTTTCTAGCTTCCGGTGATAAAATATGAGGTGGCTTTGATCCAATAACCCCTGTAATTGTTTCACCTTTTGATGTTACAATTGTGACACGTTGGGCGAGCATGACTTGTCCCCACCAACCGCCAACTGTTTGAAAACGAATAAACCCTTTATCATCAATATTTGTAACCATAAAGCCGACTTCATCTAAGTGTCCACCTAGCATAACTTTTGGACCATCTGCAAGCCCCACTTTTTTCGCGATTAAACTTCCAAGACCGTCATATGTAATTTCATCCGCAAATGGTGCTATATATTTTTTCATTACTTCACGAACTTCTCTTTCATTACCTGGAATTCCTTTGGCATCAGTTAATTCTTTCAGCATCGTTAGTTGTTCATCCAATTTTATCAAACTGATTCCTCCTTTTATTTAACATATCTTCATTATACTAGAGGAAATTCGATGGAACAAACGAACGAGTATCCATATTTCAACGGATTGAAAAAAATTTCGTGCTTGACATCCCTCTTTAAACGGATTAATATTTAAACAGCTTAAATATTAGGTGAGTTAATAATAGGAGGACTATGATGGATCAACAATTACTCAACCTTCATTTTGCGGTTGACCAATTAAAAAGAAATATTGATTCGGACATAGAAAAGTTTTCAAAAACCGCAATAACGAAGCAACAATTGTATGTCTTATTTTTAATCAATAAAAAAGGAAAATGTAAATTATCTTTTTTAGCAGAAATGCTTGATGTCAAACCAAGTGCAATTACTGTTATGATTGACCGATTAGAAAAAAACGGTATTGTTAAAAGAACGCATGACACGGCTGATCGAAGGGCAATTTTTGTTGAAATGACAGAAACAGGAAAAACACAACTATCGACAGCAATCCAAGAAAGAAAAAAGATATTAAAAAGTTATATTTCCAAATTAACTGATGAAGAAATAATGCAATTAACAAAAATTATCGAAAAAATGGCTTCTATATAAGAAGTAGTAATGGAGTTGATTATATGAAGAAATTGGCGACTTATTTAAAGCCATATAAGTTACAAATAATGATTGCTCTTGCCCTTGTATTTTTACAATCTATGGCGGAGCTCTACCTGCCACGCCTGATGTCAGATATTATAGATCAAGGCGTTGTCAATGGGGATGTGCCTTACATTTGGAAAATTGGTGGATTCATGTTACTAGTTGCAGCTTTTGGCATGCTTAGTGCTATCATTGCAAGCTATTTTTCTTCACGAGCCTCGAGTGGATTTGGTCGTGATTTACGGAATGTTGTTTTTAGCCATATTCAACAATTCTCACAAGAAGAGTTTGATCAACTTGGAACTGCTTCATTAATTACGAGAACAACAAACGATATAAACCAAGTTCAGTTTGTTCTTATGTTAACATTACGCGTGATGGTGACAGCTCCAATTATGGCCATCGGTGGAATTATTATGGCATTAACAACAGATGTAAAGTTGTCTTTAATTTTTCTTATTTCTGTGCCAGTTCTTGGATTGGCAATTTTTCTCATTGCTAGAAAAGGAATTCCATTGTTTAAATTAATTCAAAAGAGGTTAGACAAAGTAAACCAAGTTTTACGGGAAAAATTAGTCGGCATTCGTGTTATTCGCTCATTTAACCGTGTTGCCTTTGAAGAAGAACGATTCGATCAAGCAAGTAAAGATTTAACCGACACATCTATTCGTGTTAATAAAATTATGGCGCTAATGATGCCAGTCATGTTACTAATTATCAATTTTTCAACAATTGCTATCGTTTGGTTTGGTGGCCTTCGAATCGACAACGGAAATATGCAAGTAGGCGATTTAATGGCATTTATTCAATATGCGATGCAAATTATGTTTTCTTTCATGTTGGTTTCGATGATGTTTGTTTTACTCCCACGAGCTCAAGTTTCAGCTAATCGAATTGGGGAAGTATTAGAATTACAACCTGTTATTAAAAATCCTGAAAATGTTAAAAAAGAGACAGATCTTCATGGTTATGTCACTTTTCATCATGTGTCTTTTTCATACCCAAATGCGGAAAAAGCTGCCTTATCAAATATTTCATTTGAAGCACGTCCTGGTCAAACGACGGCAATTATCGGTGGAACAGGTTCTGGTAAATCAACATTAATCAATTTAATTCCTCGGTTTTATGATGTATCAGAAGGACAAGTTCTTGTTAATGCGAGAGATGTACGTGACTGGGATTTAGCAGAGTTACGAAAAATAATTGGCTTTGTCCCACAAAAATCCGTTCTTTTCACAGGTACAGTTGCTGAAAATATTCAATACGGTAAGACTGATGCCACTGAACCTGAAATCGAACATGCAGCAAAAATTGCACAGGCAGAAGACTTTATTGAAGAAATGAATGATCATTATCAAACCGTTATTTCTCAAGGGGGAACGAATATTTCTGGCGGTCAAAAACAACGCTTATCAATTGCCCGGGCATTAGTACGAAAACCAGAAATCTATCTTTTTGACGATAGCTTTTCTGCTCTTGATTTTAAAACAGATGCAAAATTACGTGCAGCATTGAAAAGTGAAACAGAAGAAGCAACTGTTATTCTTATTGCTCAACGTGTAAGTACCGTGATTGATGCTGATCAAATTATCGTTCTTGACGAAGGAAAAATTGCTGGTATTGGCACACATACTGAACTTCTTGAGACAAGTTCAGTATACCGTGAAATTGTGTCCTCACAGCTTTCAGAGGAGGAACTAGCATGAGTAAACATGATAAACAACAACGTTCAAGCCATCCCCATGCACGTGGTGGGGGTCCACATGGCTTTCATGGTATAAAAGAAAAACCGAAAAATTTTAAAGGTACATTAAAAAGGTTAATCCAATATTTGAAACCTTTTCGAATCCGTTTGCTCCTTGTATTTCTTGCCGCTATAATGAGTACAATTTTTACTATTATAAGCCCGAAAATACTTGGGAAAGTGACGACAGTAATATTTGAAGGTATTATGGCAAAAATGCAACAAATTCCAAATGCTGGTATTAACTTTGAAAAAATTGGACACTACATTATGATTTTAATTGGTTTGTATATATTTAGTTCGATTTTTAGTTATATTCAGCAGTACGTTATGGCTGGGGTTGCACAAACGACCGTTTATCAATTACGGAAAGAGGTAGACGAAAAACTATCACGGCTTCCTTTAAAGTATTATGATGGACGGACTCATGGTGAAATTTTAAGCCGGGTCGTAAATGATGTTGATAATATAAGCAATACGTTACAACAAAGTTTAACACAACTCATTACGTCATTTGTTACGATTATCGGTGTCATCGTAATGATGCTTACCATTAGTCCGCTCATGACATTAATTATTTTGCTAACTTTGCCGTTAAGTTTTTTGGCAACAGCAAAAATTGCTTCAAAATCACAAAAATATTTTAAAAGTCAGCAAGCAACCCTCGGTCAATTAAATGGCCATGTTGAAGAGATGTATACGGGGCATCAAATTATTCAAGCGTTTGGACGTGAAAAACAATCAATCGCAACGTTTAAAGAAGTGAATGAAAAATTATATGAAAGTGGTTGGAGATCACAATTTATTTCCGGTATCATTATGCCAATTATGTCCTTAATTAATAATATTGGCTATGTACTAATTTCCGTTGTTGGGGGTATTCTCGTTACAAAACAAAGAATTGCTGTTGGAGACATCCAAGCATTCATTCAATATGCACGGCAATTCTCACAACCAATCACACAAGCAGCAAATATTGCTAATATTATTCAGTCTACGATTGCTTCAGCTGAACGAGTATTTGAAGTTTTAGATGAAGAGGAGGAAGAACCAGATAAACAAGATGCGAAAGTGTTGGAAAATCCTCAAGGGAATGTACGTTTTAATCAAGTTTCCTTCCGTTATAATCCGGATGAACCATTAATTGAAAATATGAATCTTAACGTAGAAAGTGGTCAAACAGTTGCAATTGTTGGGCCGACTGGTGCAGGAAAAACGACATTAATGAATTTACTTATGCGATTTTATGAAATCAATAACGGTTCAATTACGATTGATGGAGTCGATATTCGTGATCTGAAACATAGTGACTTACGTAGTTTATTCGGTATGGTTTTACAAGATACGTGGTTATTTAATGGAACAATCCGGGAAAATATTGCCTATGGACGGAAAGGGGCATCTGAGTTTGAAATTGTTCAAGCAGCTAAAGCAGCCCATGCAGATTATTTTATCCGTACCTTACCAGATGGATACGATACGATTTTAAATGAAGAAGCTTCAAATATTTCTCAAGGACAGAAACAGCTATTGACGATTGCACGAGCGATATTAGCAGATCCTACGATTCTTATTTTGGATGAAGCAACAAGTAGTGTGGATACAAGGACAGAGATTGCCATCCAAGAGGCGATGAATGAATTGATGAAGGGACGAACAAGTTTTGTCATCGCCCATAGACTTTCAACGATCCGAAATGCCGACTTAATTTTAGTTATGAATCATGGAACAGTCATTGAACAAGGGACACATCAAGAATTGTTAGATGAAAACGGCTTTTATGCAGATCTTTATAATAGTCAATTTAGCGGAAATGTACAAAAAGTGAATGAATGAATAAAATAGATAAAGTGATTTGACCTTCGTATAATTAGCGAGATCAAATCACTTTTTTATATTAGGATATCCAGCTTAACTTACAATCAATACGTTTTTCTTGCCATCCCCATTTTCCTCTTAATTGAACACATACATAAAAACTACTGCATCCCTGTTGAGCCGAAGCCACCTTCTCCCCGTTCAGTATCGGAAACTTCTTTTACTTCAACGACATTTACTTTGGAAACCGGTGCGACAATCATTTGAGCAATACGCATCTGTTTTTCAACTTTAAACTCTTTCTTACCGTGATTAATCAAGATTACTTTTACTTCTCCCCGATAACCTTCATCAATGGTACCCGGACTATTCAACACGGTTATTTGATGTTTTAATGCAAGTCCACTTCTCGGACGGACTTGTGCTTCAGTCCCTGGAGGTAATTCGATAATCATTCCTGTGGCAATTAATTCAGCCTCTCCCGGTTGAATCACTTTTTCCTCTACAGAATATAAATCTAAACCTGCATCCCCGGGATTTGCATATTGAGGAAGTTTTGCATCCTTATGGATTAATTTAACTTTTAATTGATACTTCATTGGTTTTTCTCCTTTACTATTTATCCAACCATAAAAAAATTATAACAAAAGTGCTAAAAACTGAAACCTTTTTATCATTATTTCGTAGCAATATGTAAATAGCAGCAATTCATGTAGAAAACAGGAGGTCGTATTATGGCATTATTTATTCGTTTGATTATTCTATTACTCATTATTCTCCTTATATATAGTGGTATACGTTATTTATTACATCCAAAACGGAAATTAGAACTTGCTCATGATCAAAAGCGGTTTTACTTTTTAGATGATACGAATAATGTTAGGAAGAATTTTATTTTGACTTATAAAGGTGTCCTATTTGAAGGGGAAAAATACTTAGGAACAACGACCGATTCATTTGATGTCATATCTATTTTTGTATTTCCGAGAGATCCAGGTGCTTTGAAAGGTTTAACGAAAAATGATTTTAAAACAATCGAACAACATATTTTAAAACATTACCCTACTGCAAAAATTGACTGGAAGAGCCCAATCAAAGAGTTCCTCCATTCAAACGATCATTCGCCAAATCAGTCAATTTAAAAAGAGGTATGTCCGAAAAGTGGATATCATAAAAAATGTGATGATCAAGAATGTTAATATATTAGGGGTTGAACATAAGAAGGGGCATCCAGATATCAAAATACGACTTTCTGAGTTGCCCGTTTTTTATGTTATATAGGACGTTCTTTTCATTCATATTAGAAGGGATAAAAGAAATCGAAGGGTACGTACACCCTTTTACGTACCCTTCAATTCTACGCATCCCCTTTTTCTATAATGTGGCTTAAAAAAAATCCTGCCATTTAATAACTATGAACTTTTCTCGTAAAAGAACAATTAAAGCAGATAAAGCAAGTAAAAACATTACCGCCATCGTTGGACTAAAATGATTAAAGAACTGTCCAAACACCGTATAAAATACAACAACTGGAATATTCGTATATAGCGAATTGACCACATAGTCACGAAAATCTGGGTTTCTTTCTAGTAAACAGTAACTTAATAATTGAAAGTGCATAAATGGGATTAACTTTAAAAGAGCAATTTGTCCTCTTGTTAAATTCATATACGGACCAAACCATTTTAGTTTAATATGGTGTAATTTACTATGGACAGTTGGGAATATTCTTAATATGAAAAACAATAGCACACTAGATAATGTTAACCCGATTATTGAGAAGATTATTCCAAAGACAGAGCCAAATAGTAGACCCCCTGCTAAACAAACAACAACAACTGGAATAAACAAAAACTGTCGGACAATATGAAAAAGAATAAATGCAATTGGTGCAAATAGCCCTCCCATTTCTACAAACGATAAAATAAGACTCGTTGAACCGTCCACAACTTCCCCTCCTAACCCTTAGCACAATCAACACGATGTTCCTATATTAGAGGGACTTCTTTATATACGTATACAAAAAGGAAGCTTGTTATGCAGGTTTTCTAATGATAAAAGCGAAAATATAGGAACAAACAAGTTTGTAAGAAAAAAAGAAGTGGAAAGCCAATTCGAAATAAAAAATGTTTTGTCTTATGTTTAAATATGTACATACCAAGTGTTGTTCCTAAACTACCACCAATAAAAGCAATGAGCCATAATGTGTTTTCTGGAATTCTCCATTGATGGAGCTGGGCTCTACGTTTATCAATCCCCATAATGAGAAAACCAATTACATTTATAATAACAAGGAAAAGGAATAGAAGTTTCACAATTTCCACCTCAAAAATAAATACGGGACTATTCAAAAAAACAGTCCCGTGTTTTATGCATTATTTATTTAATTGAGCTTTAGCTGAATCAGCAAGTTGTGTGAATGCTTGTGGATCAGTGATAGCTAGATCTGAAAGCATTTTACGGTTTACTTCAATACCTGCAAGTTTTAAACCGTGCATTAATCGGCTATAGGAAAGACCGTTTTGACGTGCTGCCGCATTAATACGTGTAATCCATAATTTACGGAATTCACTTTTACGTTTACGACGGTCACGATATGCATACATTAAAGATTTCATTACTTGTTGATTTGCAACTTTATATAAAGTATGTTTTGAACCATAATAACCTTTAGCTAATTTAAGTACTTTTTTACGACGTCTGCGCGTAACAGTACCACCTTTTACACGTGCCATAGTTAAAAACCCTCCTAATAATTCTTACGTTGTTTAAGATTAGATCATTTGTTTGATGCGTTTGTAGTCACCAGATGATACAAGTGCACCTTTACGAAGTTTACGTTTTTGCTTTTGTGATTTATTTGCGAATAAGTGGCTTGTGTACGCATGAGAACGTTTCAATTTGCCAGATCCTGTTTTCTTAAAACGTTTTGCAGAGCCACGATGTGTTTTCATTTTAGGCATAACTATTTTCCTCCTTAATGACTTTACTTTTCAGTTTTTGGCGCTAGTACTAAGAACATGCTACGACCGTCCATTTTTGGTTTTGATTCAACAGCTGCAATATCTGCACATTCCTTTGCTAAGCGATCAAGTACCTTTTGACCGATTTCTTTATGAGTGATGGCACGACCTTTAAAACGAATCGATGCTTTCACTTTATCGCCTTTTTCTAAAAATTTACGAGCATTTCGTAATTTCGTATTAAAATCATGTTCGTCGATGGTTGGGCTAAAACGGACTTCTTTCACACTGATTACCTTTTGATTTTTCCGTGCTTCCTTCTCTCTCTTTTGTTGCTCAAAGCGATATTTTCCGTAGTCCATAACTCTTGCTACAGGTGGTTTCGCATTTGGCGCAACTAAAACAAGATCAAGATTCCGGCGAGCCGCAATCTCTAAGGCTTCAGTTTTTGTTTTAATTCCCAATTGATCACCGTTTGCATCAATTACACGAAGTTCACGAGCACGAATGCCCTCATTGACCATCATATCTTTGCTAATATTAGGACACCTCCAAAGAATTTCATGAATACTTGAGTTTGGTTACAAAAGAACAGAACCCGACTATTCAATAATATAATAAAAAATGTGCAGGATAAAACACCCGCACATTTGATATTGTGTCAAAACACATCATCGTTTGCTATGTTAAAGACCTGTTAACAACAAATTGCGTCCTCCAGGTGAGAAGCGGGTGCCTCTTCTTTTACAAACACCGTATTCAATTCACTTTGTTAAATATAGCATAGATAAGACAAATTGTCAAGTTATGTTTTCTACTACAAACACAACAAAGAGAAGTATAACAAAAAAGGGCGGGAATGACAATAATTTTTTTAGCTATGGAAGAAACAGTCTTTTTTGAGTTTGATTTGGGATCTGTGAAATAATACCTCTATATAAGAATCCGCTACAATCGGCCACTCCTCCTATAATAAAGCCCGTTCAACACTGAGCCTGCTTTTTTTTAAAAAAATAGGCCCAATATTATTGAAATTAGGCTTTATTAAAAGTGAAATAAACTCAATCATTTTTTCTTAATTGGATAACGATGATATTAATCCAGGTAATTATTGGTATAAAAAATAATAGTGCTACAATTCCTAAACTATCAAACAAACGATAGGATTCCTTATGAAACTTTTGCGGATCTATTTTATATAGTACTGCTGATGCGCCACCTAGGATAATTGTATTGACAAAAAAAGCACAAACTATTAATTTCCATCTATTTACTTTTTTAAATACGTAAAAGCAAATTAAAGTGGAAACAAGTAAAGCAAACAATATAATGAGTATGAAAATCGAATTCAAAAAGCCCCTCCTATCTTTTTTGATAATTCTTTACTTTACATCAATTTTAATGATAATATACAAAAGTACAAAAAAAAACAACCAAAAAGAGGAAATTTATCAATTTTAGGTGTTCTCTGAAAAGACACTTTTTGGGATAAAAACATTTGAATTATCACGAAGAATTTTTACTCTTTAGAGTTGAAGGTATTTTAGTAGATATTTTACGGGAAATAATTTAACCAAATTTCATGAAAGTTATCGTTTATTATCCCCCCTAAATTCGATAATTTACATACATTCTGATTTATTATCACTCTAATATTTAGCCACTTAAGATTATTCTTACAATAATAATTATAAAAGTAACGATTAATAAAAGACTATATTTAAAGTTTTATGTTGTTTTTCTCTTTTCATTTTGTCATTTTTAAGCATAGGATATTCTTCTTCAAATTTTTTCAACTTTTATTCACCTTCCTTTCATTATAATTGCAAAAGAATAAAACTTATCGACAATTTCAATTATAATTATTACAAACTATATTCATCTAATTTTTCGCCTTGTCCATTAAAAGTTCGTACTGAGTGAGGTACATAGTTGAACGAGAGAATTGATCCCGACTAAATCCTCGTTCAAAAAAAGTAGTAGAAAGTGTTCTGCTTTTAATTTAGTCCTTCTAATCAAAGTCTCTGCTTTCTTGCACATTGACGAATTTGTTCAATAGAAAGTCTCTTTTCTAGTTCAACTGATATTCGTTCCACTTCCGATTGTTTATCTTAGCTTACAAAAAAATACTCCTCTCAAAAGTTGTTGCTTATTTCTGAGAAAAGTATATTCTAAAATATGGAAATCATCAAAAATATTTACTTGATGGATGGGGTCGGAAGCGTACCAGTAATTACCTTGAATCGATTTGTCCGTGTGACAATTTATTAGTAATGAGCCCTGCAAGCTGTTCTTTTTGTAATCCATCTTAATTATTTTTACTGTTTGTATTTTTACTTCTAATAATTACGGGGAGATTATATTATTATTCATTTGCACACAACTCTATTCTTGTACTTGTTTTCAGAGAGGAAATTAGGATTTGTGTGTTTCTATTTATTAAATTTTGTAAAAGCTAACATTTGTTATCAACCGATAACAGGCTGAAAAGATTGTAAATCAACGTTTTCAGCCTGTTATTTTGTCCTTCATCTGTCAATATAGAAATTCACTTTACAAGTATCAGCATGAAAAGTGAATTCATTTTTTCCCAAGAATTTCACTTGCACACGTATTCTAAGATGAATCTTTATAGGGTTAACTATTTATTTAAGCTATGATGCTATTACGTTAAATTCATATTCTTGCTTCTTGTTTTATTTGTTCCAAGAAACGATCAAACGAGACTGTTTCCGATTTTTGTTCACCATATTTACGAACATTAACTGCTCGCTCTTCCACTTCTTTATCACCAACAACGAGCATGTATGGAATCTTTTGAACTTGTGCTTCACGAATTTTATAACCCATCTTTTCATTTCGGGCATCAAGTACCACTCGTACACCAGCTTTTTTCAACTCATCTTTCACTATCTTAGCATAGTCAAAGTGAATTTCAGGGGATACTGGGATTACTTGAACTTGAACAGGTGCAAGCCATGTTGGGAACGCACCTTTGTATTCTTCAATTAAGTAGGCAACAAAGCGTTCCATTGTTGACACAACACCACGGTGAATAACGACCGGACGATGTGGTTTTCCATCTTCTCCAACGTAGCTTAAATCAAATCGTTCTGGAAGTAAAAAGTCGAGTTGTACGGTAGATAATGTTTCCTCTTTACCAATAGCTGTTTTTACTTGAACATCTAGTTTCGGACCATAGAATGCAGCTTCACCTTCTGCCTCAAAATATTCAAGACCAAGATCATCCATAGCAGATTTCAGCATACTTTGTGCTTTTTCCCACATTTCATCATCATCAAAATATTTTTCTGTATCTTCCGGATCACGGTAAGATAAACGGAAAGAATAATCAGTAATGTTGAAGTCTTTATAAACTTCCATAATTAATTCAACAACACGTTTAAATTCTTCTTGAATTTGATCTGGACGAACGAAAATATGTGCGTCATTTAAAGTCATACCGCGAACCCGTTGTAGACCAGATAATGCTCCACTCATTTCGTAACGATGCATCGTTCCAAGTTCAGCAATTCGAATTGGTAGCTCTCGATACGAATGCATAGCATTTTTATAAACCATCATATGGTGCGGACAGTTCATTGGACGAAGCACTAATTCTTCCCCATCCCCCATATCCATTGGTGGATACATATCTTCCTGATAATGATCCCAGTGACCGCTTGTTTTATATAAATCAACATTAGCAAGAACTGGTGTATACACGTGATCATATCCAAGACTAATTTCTTTATCAACAATATAACGCTCGATTGTTCGACGAATCGTAGCACCTTTTGGAAGCCATAACGGAAGTCCTTGTCCGACAAGTTGATTGATTGCAAATATATCTAACTCTTTACCAAGTTTCCGATGATCGCGTTCTTTTGCTTCTTCTAACATTTTTAAATGTGCTTCTAGATCAGCCTTTGTGAAAAATGCTGTACCATAAATCCGTTGCAACATTTTATTATCACTATCACCGCGCCAATAAGCACCAGCAATACTTAATAATTTGAACTCTTTAATTTTTCCAGTGGATGGAACGTGCACACCACGACATAGGTCAAAAAATTCACCTTGTTCATAAATGGTTACTGTTTCATTTTCAGGAATCGCTTCAATCAGTTCTAATTTATATTCATCGCCAATTTCTTTATATAATTGGATCGCTTCGTCACGACTAACCACTTTTCGCACGATTTCCAAGTTTTCATTAATAATCTTTTTCATTTCTTTTTCAATTTTAGGTAAATCTTCAGGTGTAATTGATTCATCCAAATCGATATCATAGTAAAAACCATTTTCGATGACAGGACCGACGCCGAGCTTTACATCCTTATATAGGCGCTTAATCGCTTGAGCCATTAAATGCGCTGTACTATGGCGCATAATCTCTAAGCTTTCCGCATCTTTATCTGTTAAAATTTGAATTTCACCATTTTCCTCAATCGGTGTACGTAAGTCAATTTCTTCACCATTAAATTTACCAGCATATGCTTTTTTCTTTAGTCCCGGACTAATCGATGCTGCAATGTCTTCTGTTGATGTCCCTTTTGGAAACTCCTTTACTGCTCCATCTGGAAATGTAATTTGAATCATTTCTGACATCCTATTTTCCTCCTTGTTTATTCCAATTTTGTTTCTAAAGAAAAACTCAGGGACGCTAGAGCCTTTCTTATGCGCTTAAGCGTATAAGGAAAGTAGAAATTAGAAAATTTATACTTTCCTACTTTCCAAAAATTGATTTGAGAAGTTTCGTTGTTACCCCTCAATTTTCTTTATAAAAAAACAACAACTCGCCCCTAAAAATAGGGACGAGTTGTTGTTACCCGTGGTTCCACCCTGATTCTCGCAAAAATATTAACATTTTCGCGACTCAGTAACCGATAACGGTCGGGGCCGTCAACTATTACTCGAAAATCTTTCACAGTTGAAGTTTAAAGGGGGTAAGTCAATTATTCGTGTTAGGAAGTTTCCACCATTCCTTCCCTCTCTTTGAACCGTAATAAAAGACCCATGTCCTTCGCATGACTTTTACATATAAAAAATCATTTTTCTTAGATTTTCATTCGATAAACAACTTATGTAGGTATTATATGTTTTTTACATAAAAAAAGCAAGGGGAGCTCCCTACCCATTTTCAAAAGAAAAAGCATGAAGTGAATAGATATGTAATTTTTCCTCAAATATATTTTTTAACGTTCGTATAATTCCACTTTCAGGTTCATTTGTATAAAGATAAATCTTTTCCGGTGCAATAGATATAAGTGGAGCAATTGTAGTTGAATCTACGTAAACTGGATGATCAGATAATAGTTTCCGATCAATACATTTATTTAGTTCTGATCTTTTCATTTCTCTTTTATTTTCATCAAAAAAGATAAAATCATCTTCATTTACAATATAAATACAATTCATCTTTGCTTTTCTATCCGATAAAAAATTACGTAAATAGTAAATAAATGATTGATATTCTTGTTCTAATTTGTATTCATCGATTGCTACTTCGATATAGGAAGATAATTTTTCCCTATAAAAGCGAAGTCGGAAGGTTGTAAAAGCCTCGATAGAAAAAGGTTGGTCTGTTTGTAATACTTCATATAAGGCTTGATCTACTCGCTCCTCTAGCAACGAATGATCAATTTCCAATGGGATGTCTTTTCTTTTTCCAGCTAAAATTGAATACACCATCTCAATAATTTGTATTTGTTCATCGACATCTGTAAAGAAAAATTCTTCCTCTAATATTCGCTTACACCAATCTGTCCGCTTTTTCTCCAAAATAAACCGTTTCAGTAATGTATGTATGTTAAGTAGTATATCTTCTTTGTTTTCTTTTGGATAGATAAAGTTTAATTGATACGTTTTCTCTTCTACTTGTAAATTATCAATATGGTATTCTTGAAAAATGTTATAAAAATAACTTTGATCATCTTGATTATTAAATTGGATACAAATCACGATCGTCCCCCCTGTGAGGCATTCCTGTTTCCATATATATGGGGGGCTCGGCCACTTTAGAAGTAATTTTGTATATATTTGTAAGTAGTTTGACATATTTTTAATAAAAATAGCAGAGTAGAATGCGGGAAGCATGGAGATTTTCAACTTTGAAGTACCCTTTAGGTAGTCTTCCTATCGAACGCATTTCCTCACACAACTAAAGTCGGATGTCTCCATTCATAAAGGATGAATCGATTACAACTTCACCTTAACTATTTTGTTAAACAGTTGTGATGTTTTTGTTACTCCACTTCAGTCTTGAAACTTCTTAAAGTTTAACAAGAGTGATATAAAAAGCCAGATGGGACTACTTTTTCTCCACCTGGCTTATCAATAGTTTACAACTTTTTCTTATTGCTTTTCGACTATTATTCACGCTTATTCGCTCCATCTATTTCAACGGGTTCAGCTAAATATTTAATTCGTTCAATAATTCGAGCAGCTTTTACTTTTTCTTCTTCACCGCGCTGTGTATACGTTAAATGATGTTCTAATTCGTTTAAATTAAAATTGGACGTAAAAAAGGTCGGAAGTTTTTCTAACATGCGATATTGTAAAATCGGCCCGAGCACTTCATCTCGTACCCAACTTGAAACTGCTTCAGCCCCAATATCATCAAACATTAAAATGGGAGCATGTTTCAATAAATTGAGTTTTTCGTTTAATGTATTATCACTTATTGCTTGCTTCATCTCTCGTATCAGTTCGGGAACATAAACAATAATTGATGAAATTCCTACTTCTGCTAATTCATGGGCAATCGCTCCTAATAAATACGTCTTTCCCGTTCCAAAAGGTCCATAAAAATAAAATCCTTTTTGAAAATGCTCCCTGTCATAATGCGTAATAAACTGTTCGACTTTATCGACTGCTTTAATTCGACTAACCGTATCAAGGATAACTTCACTAAGAGACGCTTGTAAAACATCTTTAGGCATATAAAAGCATTGGATGAGCCGTTCTTGTTTTTTCCGTTCATCTGCAAGTCTTTTCAAACGACAGGGAACATAATGCACATCTATTGCGTTATTCTTAATAACGAGTTCTGGTTCAAATCCAGGAATAATATTTTTACATTGTGCAAGAGAAGAACATTCATCACAGCCCCGACATTGAGATATATATTCATATAGTTTTCCAAGGCTTCGGTCAATCATTGAACTCGTTATTTCCCCTTGATGTTCCATCATAAACGCTCGAACATCCTTATTTTCCATAATCTCTTGGCGCAACTCTGCCATTTGTTTTTGCAAATTCCCACGATTACCCATTCGCCTTATCGTGTTATTAATATTTTCCATATGTTCCATGCACCTCCTTACTTCTTAAACTTTTTCAACCGTTCCTCGACACTCTTTTTCAATTCGATATCCACATTTTCGGCAACTGCCTCTTTTGGCTGATCACGATGTTCCAACCATTTCGGTACTTTTTCTGTCCGAACGTTTTTCCGTTTTGTTTTCTTTGGTTCATTCTTTTTATTTTGTTGCCACTCAACATATTTCCGATGCTCTTCCTTCGCTAACTCCATCGCTTCTTTTACTGTTTTCACTTTTTTCCTTGCCCAATGGGAGGCAATCGTTTCAACAAAAGATCTTGTTAATTTCATATCCGTCCGCAACATACAATATTGAATAAGGACATTAACGACGCCTGAATTGAGTTTCTGATTTAACATAATATCTTCAACTAGTCGCAAATCACTTTCGGCAGGTTCCGAGCCATCTGATACATCAGTTAAAACTTGCCGAGGACTAACTGTTTCAAGGTAACGGATTAGCCGGTCTTCTTGTGTTTTTGGAACATCCATTTCCGATTCATAAATGGGACTTTGCGTTCGGTCAATCAATTTAGGTAACGAATTGTAATGCTCTAGCGTATACCAATCTCTTGCAGTTTTTCGTAGTTTTTCTAAATCGACCTCGTTATTATTATCAAGACTCCTCATAACAATATTTTTCATTTGAATTGCATCAATTCCATATAAAAATGCTAATTTTACAATCACTTCTCGAACATCAGGTGTTATAGATTTACGTGGGACAATAGCCTCATCCAATCCAGCGATAAACAATTCAAAATCGAAAAATTCAGGAGAAACAGTGATTGGTTCTGCTTCTACACGTGTAGGTAAAATTGTATCCGAATCAACCTCATCCATTTTATCACGGTATGAAAAAGAATGTGATGAACTAAATACTTGTTGAAAAGGCATCGTAATATTATTAAATTCTTTTATGTTGATAGCCCCATCAGAAAAATCCTGTTTTAAGCGGTGATAATAGTCACGACCGACCTTTTGATACAAATAAATATTTAATAATCCATCCGTGAAAAACTGTCGAGGCGATAGAGGTGGCTTCAATATATAAATAAACTCCCGTGAGTCACCATCATGTTTTACAAAAGACTCCATCAACCCAATTGCCTCTAATTTTTTTCGGGCATTATAAATCTCTCCCAAATTTAAATCAAGTAGATTCATGATATAATAATGGGACGCTGGTTCAGAGTGTAGTCGATTTATATGAATTTGACTTTTTAATGTTAAATATAAACTAATACTTATAGGTCCTATGAGTGGCTGATATAAGAAGGATAAAACTTTTAGATCACCTTCGTTTGCCGGTCCATCGATAGAAACAATGTATTGATCGGCTGGTATAATTTCTTTCCAATGTGGTTCCATGAAAACAACCTCAAACTTTCATTTTACATCGTTCAAATGTCACTCGTTAGTCCGACACATTTCTTTTTCCAAACAAAAATATATTACTCATTTCGTTCCTTCTTCAATATTTCTTTTAATTCTTCAATGAATACATTAATATCTTTAAATTGACGATAGACAGATGCAAACCGAACATAAGCGACTTCATCAATCTTCGCCAGTTTATCCATAACCATTTCACCGACGTCTTCACTTTTCACTTCTGAGACTCCTAAATTCCGAAGTTCCCGCTCAATATCGGTCGTTATACTTTCTAATTGGTCTAAACTGACAGGTCGTTTTTCACAAGCCCTTAATAAACCTCTTAATATTTTATCTCGACTAAATTCTTCTCTCGTTCCTTCTTTTTTAATGACAATTAATGGATATTCTTCGACTCGTTCAAATGTAGTAAAACGGTAACTACACGATTCACACTCACGTCGACGGCGAATGGCTCTCCCCTCATCAACTGGTCGTGAATCAATAACCCTTGTTCCATTATATTTACAAGACGGACATTTCACTACTCTTGCCTCCCTTCCTTTCCATTTATCTTCATGTGGTCATTTTTCAGCCTTAGGTAATTGCTTGTCCAATTCACTATATAACTGTAGTATAACTTTTTTTAATGTTGGATATAGACCGATAATCGAAAACTTTTCAGATGATACCATAAAATCAACCGCTGTTTGAAAAGGTCTTACTTGGATAACGGTAGCGACAATAAAGGCATGCGGACTGTTTGTCATTGAAACCGCAATCTCGCCCCGATCTTTTGATGTTGAGTTTACTTTCATATTTGGATTTTTTTCAAACAATTCTTGTGCAGCAGTAAATACTTTATCAAATGAACTTTTATAGTAATGACTTTTTAATTGATTATCAAAATGGTCATCTGATGTTTCGCAGTTTTTTTGAAACCGTAAAAAGATTGATTGTTTTTTACTCATTGATAACATCCTTTACGTTTAGTTTTTCTCATGTCATGTCGTTCGTTCACTTAAAAAATCATATGTAATTAACCTAACATTATCATACTACAATTTCACCATATAAAAAAAGATGATGTTTGATGTAACACCATCTTTAAGTGTAATTTTCATTATGCTTGATGGACAGTTGTTCGCTGTACTCCAACAGGACCCATCCCTCTTGGAAGTTCCATTGTTTCTCTAGTTGTTGCATTTAAGTTCTCCGCTATATAATCTGCGGCAATCGTTGGATCTAAATTACCGCATGTATAAACATCAATACTAGCATAGCCATGTTCTGGAAAACTATGAATAGTTAAATGTGATTCTGAGATGATTACAACACCGCTAACCCCTTGAGGTGCAAATTTATGAAATGCAACCTCACGAACTTCAGCACCAGACTTTAATGCTGCTTCTACAAATAATCTTTCAATAAATTCCATATTATTGAGTTTGTTAAAATCACAACCCCACAATTCTGAAATTACATGACGACCCATTGTTTCCACATCGGTGTTCCCCCTTTATAAATTTTGTCCTGTACAGACACAGGTAATGAGTGTACACGATAAAACTGTTATAACTACCACGGGGGGAAGTTAGTCCAAAGAGGTCCTAACCCTTTAAGTAGCTATAGATATTCATGTGTAAAAGTATACTTTGTTTTATATTCTTTTTCAATAAATAAATAATCGTTTTAAAGCAATTTCCCTATATAAAGGGAAATTTCAGTCAACTCGAGTAGTCCACCTTCGTGATGAAATATGTTCGTTCACAAAAAGAACTATCCCCTGATATACTTTTCCTTAAACACATTATAAAACATATAAATCATTAAGGAAAAGATTCAAAGGATAGTTTCATTTAATTATATTAGTCTAACTTTATACAGCACGATTAATTATAAAGCGGTTGGTTCCATTTCTTTAGATAAATGGTTTGCGACTTGTTTAACAAGATCGACAACACGACACGAATAGCCCCATTCATTATCGTACCAAGCAAGTACTTTTACTTTATTTCCTTCCATTACCATTGTCGATAGTCCATCAACAATTGATGAATGCGAATCTGTATTAAAATCAATAGATACAAGTGGCTCATACGTTATATCAAGAATACCTTTTAACTTTGTTTTACTAGCTAAAACAAATGCTTCATTCACTTCATCTGCAGTAACTTCTTTTTTCAAATCAACAACTAAATCAACTAAAGATACATTAGGTGTTGGGACGCGTAACGCAATGCCATGCAATTTTCCATTTAAGTGCGGTAATACTTTACCAATGGCCTTTGCAGCACCGGTCGTCGTAGGAATAATCGATTGTCCACAAGCACGAGCACGCCTTAAATCTTTATGTGGATTATCAATGTTTTTCTGATCATTCGTATACGCATGAACGGTTGTCATAAATCCACTTTCAACACCAAAGTTATCATCCAATACTTTGACAACTGGTGCTAAACAGTTTGTTGTACAAGATGCATTCGAGATAATATGGTGTTCTTCTATATCTAAAACGTTATCATTTACTCCAACAACAATTGTTGTATCTTCATTTTTACCAGGTGCAGTTAGTATAACCTTTTTCGCCCCTGCATTTAAATGTAGGGCGGCCTTTTCTCTAGAATTAAATTTACCAGTAGCCTCTATAACAATATCAATATTTAACTCTTTCCATGGTAATTGTTCTGGATTTCTACTATTCACTAATAATACTTCTTTTCCGTTTACAACTAAACTATTTTCACCAAATTCAACGTCTCCAGAAAATTTACCATGAACGGTATCGTATTTTATTAAATGAGCAAGTGTTTCTGGAGGATAACTGGCATTAACAGCAACAATATCGAAATCGTCCATTGTTATTGCTCTCCGAAATACCATGCGTCCAATTCTTCCAAATCCATTAATTGCTACTTTTTTAACCATGATGGTCCCCCTTGTCTAAATGATACACAATCATGTTTGTAATCGTAAATAGTATAACACATTTTATGAAAAGATGACATATTTATTGCCACTTTTTTCTTAAAAAGTTTATTATTTGTCAAAAATAATTTAAAACAGGGGGGGCGAATTGAACATATTTCTAATAAAGTGGAAAAAACTTTTTAAACAAAGGGGCCCATCCATCTCATGATTTCTCCGGTACAAAAGCGCACTTCGATATGATAAAATAATTTTTAAATTACCACCACTTTTCCACGCAGTACAAGAAAAGCGGATGCCACCTGCAGGAAACTGAAAAGCCTATCCAACGGCGAGATGTATAACTTAAAAATGAAAGGACCCAGCTGTTTTTTCTAACGCCGGGTTCGAACAATGCAAGATAAACACGAGACCATTAGATACAAAATAGTAGTCAATGTTTTTAAGGGGAAATGTTGTGTGGTGAACGATATGAATCATTTATCTATTTTGCGAGTCTGGATATATACATTTACATCAACTTTTTCTCAACTATATGCGCCTATTATATTTTTATTTTTTGACAGTAGAGGTGTCAACACGGGACAAGTTGGAATACTATTTGCAATAGGTTCAATAATAAGTCGACTAACAGAAGTTCCATTCGGTGTATTCTCAGATAATTACTCAAAAAAAATTAAGTGTAATTTTAGGTGGATTATGTACGATTGTGGGATTGATTATTTATATAAATGGCTATGGATTCACACAGATGGCTATTGCTATAGGACTCATTTCTATTGGAGATTCAGGAAAATCTGGTACTGTACAAGCTATATTGGTAAATACTTTAAGAGAACAAAATGACTTTTTTCAAATTAACAATTATACCACATATATTGCAAATGCTCTTAGTGCAGTTATCATCGGATTTCTTTTTAAGATCAATCATCAATATCCATTTTATATTTCACTTTCATGTGAGATTATTTTGATTTTTTTGATACTAACAATCAAAAATAAAGACCAGATTCCATCACAGAAAAATACTTTAGAAGAAGATAATAAGCTAAACCTTAAAACAGTTCTTTATTTTTTTAGTAAGTATAAGTTTATATTTTTTATTTTGTTTATCTCTTATTTCTTTATTCCACAACTAAGTGTGTTTTTTCCAGTATATTTGGAAACACAGAAAATACCAGTCGAGTGATTTGGGGATTATTTATTTATTCATGAATCTTATTCCAATGTTAGGTACTTTTTTTATAAAAGAAAACTGACAAAACTTAACGAGTATAAATTATTAATCTCTAGCTTGTTTATATTTTCGTTAGGTATTTTCATAATGGGGGTTCTAAAGAATCTTTTTATAGGCCTTTTTATATATGCTTTGCTACGGATTGTTATTGGATGGTTTTGGCTTGTATCTTCTATTTGCCTTAATTCTGTATCAACAAATTCAAACAAAGCAACGATTTTTTCCATTAAAGGAATGATTACAAATCTTGCCTTTATCTTGAGTGATCCTTTCATAAATAAAACTATCTACCATCATAATATTTTTTATTCATATCTAATTACAGGATTTTTTCTTTTTATTCTTGCAATTTTAACTAGATTTCAACATAGTAAAGCAATTAAGCGGAGTGAAGAAAATGTATACTTTGAGAAATGATGTGATCGTAAGAAGGGGATTTTTTGGAGGATTTGAAATTTTAATAAGCGGATGTGGTGCAGCACAATCAAGATTAGCATACCTTGGTCAAACCAATCCAGGCAACATGTGAAAAACAGCCATCTATCTGAGGAAAAATCAACGATAAACGGCTATTTGTGATGCGTACCGAAAAGGTGTGCTTATTTTATATTTCGGGCTTACGACATTCTAAATAACTTCAGCAATCCATTTTTTTCGTTCACATTTATGATTATAGTACTTGCCAATCCTTTAAAATCGTTAATAACTGTTCTTTTGACTGTTCAATCGTTCCACGGTTATCAATAAAGGCGTCCGCTTTTTTCTTCTTTTGTTCAATAGAAATTTGTGAACTTATTCTTGCCTCCGCTTCTTCCTTTGACAAATGGTTACGATTCATTAATCGTTCTAACTGAGTAGAGATGTCAACATAGACGACTAATACTTTATCAACCATATAGGTTAAATTACTTTCATATAATAATGGAATATCTAAAAAAACCACTTGTTCTCCACGGTTAAAAGCAGCATTCTTTTCTTCCAGCATTTTGTTACGGACTGCTGGATGAACAATCGAATTTAGTAATAATCGTTTGTCTTCATGATGAAAAACAATATCTCCTAGTTTTTTTCGATCAATATCCCCATTTGGTAATAAAATATCCTCGCCAAAATGCTTTTTAATTTTTTCGTAAGCTTCTTCTCCTTGTTCAACAACTTGTCTTGCACATAGATCAGCGTCGACAACTGTATAACCCAGTTCTTTTACCATGTTTGATATAGTACTTTTACCTGTTGCAATACTACCCGTAATCCCAATGACAAGTGCCATATGGAGCCCTCCTCTATCGTATTTGCTATGCATGTAATTTGTTTTTGACATTTTATCATTTTTTTATGGTGTAGACTACTATAATGGAGGAAAGCAGGAAGAGGACATCATATATGTTTCTTATTAAAAACAACGCCACTTTTGTTATATTTTCCAAATACCAATTAAGATGAGTAGTAATCCTGGAAGAAATGAAAATTGTTTAACCCATTGTTTTGAACCAAGTGTTGAACCAAACTTTATACCTGATGTTGCAAAAAAAGCACTCATCATACCAACTGTAATGGCAAGGAGTAAAGGAGAGAATCCTAACATTGAAGCACCGAGACCTGCACCAAAGGCATCGAGGGATAAGGCAATACCTAGTAAAACTGCCTCCAAACCTGTAATCGTTCCAGACTTATCTAAATCAGCAGCCATTGGTTTTTTCAAAATTTGAATGACAACACCCATCGATTTCAGTTCGAATTTCATTAAAACTTTTTCTTTTGTCTTTCTAACCTTTTCAACTGTTTCTGCTTTCTCATCTGGGTCACGAAAGAAGTGGACTAGAGCCCATCCACCTAATGCAATCAAAATACATCCACCTACCGTATCCATCGTAGACGACGGAAGTATTTTTCCAAAATGCGAACCGATATACGCAGCTATATAAAGTGCAACTGCAGAACAGCTCGCGATTATGAAAATAGCATGAAGTGGAATTTTTACCTTTCTCATGCCATATGTTAAACCGACATTAAAGCTATCAATACTTACTGCCAATGCAAGTAATAGAAGTGGAATGATATCCAAATAGAACAACTCCTTTCAACGACTCCTAAAGATATCGTATGAAAAGAGTTATTCTTACGTTCATGTACAATAGGCAAATATCTAATTGAATATCGTTTGTAAAATGATACTGGAAATTTTATTTTTTGATTTGTTGACACTTCGGGCAAAAATGTGTTCCTCGACCAGCTACTTTCATTTTTTGAATTTCAGTATTGCATCGTTTACATGGTTTTCCTTCCTGCCCATAAACATTTAATTGTAATTGAAACATTCCAATTTCACCTTGAGAGTTTACATAAGAACGGATTGTACTTCCACCTTTTTCTACCGCTTCACTTAATGTTGCAATGATTTCTGTTCGTAATCTCTTCACTTCTGTTTTTGAAAGTGAATTTGCCAATCGTTCAGGATGAATTTTTGCGCGAAATAACGCTTCATCAACATAAATGTTACCAAGACCTGTCACGATTGTCTGATCCAAAAGAGCTGGCTTAATCATTCTTGTCGTTTTTGCCAACGCTTTTTCAAAATATCCTAGCGTAAACTCCTTTGCAAAAGGTTCTGGCCCAAGTTGACTTAAAGGTCGTTGGTTAAACTCTTCACCAATTGGAAATATGTGCATTGTACCGAATTTACGAACATCACGGTACCGTAATTCTGTATCATCTGTAAAAGTGAATATTACATGGGTATGTTTATCAAACGATTCATCTTTACGATACAATCCGTACTTTCCTTCCATTCGTAAATGAGAAACAAGTGCAAGATCATCCATATAAAAAATGAGAAATTTACCTCTTCTTCCCATCTGATGAATGGTTTGCCCTTTTAATAAAAGAATAAACTGGTCAACATCTGGTGGATTTTTTATTATTTTTGGCCAAAAAACTTGCACATTTTTAATTGTCTTATCAAGCACAAGTGATTCAAGCGTACGTCTAATTGTTTCTACTTCTGGTAATTCTGGCATTGTTCTGTCCTTTCTAATTACTTTGCATCATACCATGTTGGACCATATGCATAATCAACTTTTAATGGAACCTTAAGTTCAATTGCATGTTCCATTACATCTGGGACAATTTCCTTTAAGATTTCAATTTCATCTTCTGGTGCTTCAAAAATAAGCTCATCATGAACTTGTAATAGGAGCCGCGCTTGTAATTTTTCTTCTTTCAATCGTTCTGCCATATCAACCATAGCCTTTTTAATAATATCAGCAGCACTCCCTTGAATTGGCGTGTTCATTGCGGTTCTTTCAGCAAAACTGCGGACATTAAAATTTCGACTCGTAATTTCTGGAATATAGCGTCTTCTATGAAGTAATGTCGTTACATAGCCTTGTTGTTTTGCAACTTGCACAATCTCGTCCATATATTGTTTAACTTGCGGATAGCTTTTGAAATAACGTTCAATAAATTCTCCGGCTTCCTTTCTTGTAATTCCTAAGTTTTGAGATAAGCCGTAGTCACTAATCCCATAGACAATTCCAAAGTTTACTGCCTTTGCTTGTCGGCGCATATTGCTCGTAACGGCATCTTTATCAACATGGAACACGTCCATTGCAGTTTTTGTATGAATATCAAGATTATGCTGGAAAGCTTCAATCAAACGTTCATCCCCGGAAATATGTGCAAGTACCCGTAACTCAATTTGTGAATAATCGGCTGAAAACATAACCCAGTCCTTAACTGACGGAACAAAGGCTTGGCGAATTTTACGTCCCTCTTCTAACCGAATTGGTATATTTTGTAAGTTCGGATCTGTTGAACTTAATCTACCCGTTTGCGTCAATGCTTGATTAAAGCGTGTATGGACTTTTCCTGTTTCCGGGTTTACAACTTTTAGCAATCCTTCAATATACGTCGACTGTAGTTTACCAAGCTGACGATAAGTTAATATTTGATCTACAATTTCATGTTTTGATTGTAATTTTTCGAGTACATCTGCTGACGTGGAGTATCCTGTCTTCGTTTTCTTAATAACTGGTAATCCGAGCTTTTCAAATAAGATTACACCAAGCTGTTTTGGTGAATTAATATTAAATTTTTCCCCAGCTAATTGATATATTTTTTGTTCGATCTCATTTAATTGGGCTTTAATTTCTTCTCCCATTTCTTTCAAACGATTACTATCTAAAGCGACTCCCATACTTTCCATTTCACCTAAAATTCGCGATAATGGCATTTCTAAATTAGTAAATAACTCATATTGTTCATTTTGTTTAAGTTCGTCAATGAGTTTTTCTTTCAATTGGAACATCGCTAATGCTTTCCGAACAATATGTTCAGCCCGTTCTTCATCTGAAAGCGGAGTACGTTTTGCTCCTTTTCCGTACACAACATCATCTGGTAAAACTTCATCATATTGATGTGCTTTTGCCACATCACTAAAATCTTGAATATTTTCGGATGGGTTTAATAAATAAGATGCGATTAATAAATCAAAGTCAATGGAGTTAACAAGGAATCCAAGCTTTTGTAATGAAACAATCGTACGCTTTGCATCATAAACTGAAATTCGCATCGATTCATCTTCCAACCACGATTTGAAAATGGAGGAGGATTTCACTACATCCATCGGTAAATAATAATTACCTGATCCATTCACGAGTCCGATTCCTAAGATCGGCGCAAGTTGGTAGTCATCTTCTATTATTTCTACATATAGTGCACTATCTTGTTGTAACATGTCTTCTGTAATTTCTTCAACAACTTTAAAATCAATGGTTGCTAGCTCTTTTACTTCCGGCTCAACTCTGTCATCTAGTTTTTCAAGTAGCGATTGAAATCCTAGCTCCCTAAAAAGTGAGATTAACTTTTCTGGATGAGGACCAGTATAATCAATCTCAGATATATTTATGTTAACTGGCGCTTTGCGATAAATTGTTGCTAATTGTTTACTCATTAACGCTTGATCTTTATATGTTTCTAATTTCTCTTGTAATTTCTTTCCGCTTACAGATTCAATTGATTGAAGTAGCTTCTCAACCGTTTCAAATTGTTTTAACAGTTTAATTGCTGTCTTTTCACCAACACCAGGGACACCAGGAATATTGTCACTTGCATCCCCCATTAATCCTTTCATATCAATAATTTGTTCAGGAGTTAGCCCATATTTTTCTTGAATGTGACTAGGTGTGTATGCTTCAATATCAGTTACACCTTTTCGCGTAACAAGGACTGTTGTGTGATTCGATGCGAGTTGGGTTAAGTCTTTATCACCGGATACAATTCGAACTTCAAATCCATTTTCTTCGGCTTGTTTTGATAATGTACCGATGATGTCATCAGCTTCATAGTTTTCAAGCTCATATTGTGATATACCATATGCTTTTAATAGCTCACGAATATACGGGAATTGTTCCGATAGTTCAGGAGGCGTTTTCTGTCTTCCACCTTTATACTCCGAAAATGTCTCATGGCGAAATGTTGTTTTTCCTGCATCAAATGCAACGAGAACATGGCTTGGCTTTTCTTCATTTAAAATCTTTTCCAACATCATGGCAAAACCATAGATTGCATTCGTATGTACACCTTTATCATTGTTTAATAATGGGAGAGCAAAAAACGCACGGTATGCCACACTATTTCCATCAATTAAAACTAATTTTTTATTCAAAAGATTACCCCCATTTTCTTAAGTTACATAAATGTAATTGTAAAATATATTTATTAACATTCTTTATGTTTACCTACAATTTATATTCTGTGGTACTTCATTGTTATTTCATTCAATTTATGATTTATCACGCATATCAAATATAAAAAAGTCGCTTTTCTTCCCCTATTCTAGCATGGAATGAATGGAAAAGGAAAACGACTAAATTCGTATTTTATCCTTGTTAGTGACAAAAATTAAGACCTAGCATCTTCTGGACAAAGCTATAGATAATAAGTATTTTCACTTACCAATTTTTACTTCACATACCCTTGTAATAATTTTGCATAAGGTGAATTGGATGGTAAAATAATGACCGTTTCATCATTAATTGTCTTCTTATAAGATTCTAATGTTCTGTATAGACTATAAAAATCTGGGTCTTTAGAAAAAGCTTCATTGTATATTTTTGCAGCCTCTCCTTCCCCTTCAGCACGAATGACTTCAGCGTCTGCTTGTGCTTTTGAAACCATTTCTTTTACTTCCCGATCTGTTTCTGCCATTATTTCGTTTTTCTTCGCATCACCTTGAGATAAATAATCTTGGGCAGTCGATTCCCGTTCACTAATCATTCGTGTATATACCGATTGCTCGTTTTCAGCAGGTAAATCAGTTCGCTTAATCCTTACATCAATGACTTTTATCCCGTATTTATCATGATTTAATAATTCATTTACTTGTTCGGTAACCCGATCGTTCAAGCTACCTCTGGATGAGTTTTCATCATTTATTATTTCATCATAATTGAGTCGACCTAGTTCAGACCGGACGACAGCATAGACAAACTCCTCCATTCTCGCCTCAGCACTTTCTACGGTCCGCGCATTAATAATCAAGTCTTCTGGATCATCAATTCGCCAAATTGCATAATTATCAATAATCATTCGTTTTTTATCTTTCGTATTAATTTCTGACTGTTCAACATCTAATGTCATTTGGTATTTCGGTAGTGTTGTTACCGTCTGGATAAAAGGAAGTTTATAATTAATTCCAGGTTCTTGAATAACTCTTTTTATTTCCCCGAATTGCCGAACGATTTTATACTCACCTTCTTTTACGATAAACATGTTCGTTAAAAGTATGAAAAGAAGGAGTGCAATGAGAAATAGAAATATCCCTGTCTTAATCCATTTACGGAATGGAAAATCATTGCGTCTTTGTTCCATGTCAACTACATTACTCATTCTTTTCACTTCCTTCCTTTACCTTTGATCCCTTCTGTTCCTCTGTAGATTTTTGTTCCTCTGCTGACTTCTGTTGCGTCTTCTCTAACGGGGTGAGCGGTAAATATTTTAATGTTTCACCATTATCGTTCATAATATAAATTTGAGCATTCGGCAATACTTGTTCAATTGTTTCAATTGTTAACCGTTCTCGCGTAACTTCAGGGCTATTTTTATATTGTTTATATAAACTATTAAAGACGGCAACATTCCCACGTGCCTCTTCAATACGAGCTGCTTTTTCTCCCTTTGCTCGGGACATGATTGCTGCTACTTCCCCTTCAGCTTCATTCACTTTTTGATTACGGTATTTTTGTGCTTCGTTAATTTTCGTATTCATCGTTTCTCTAGCATCAGTTACGTTTGTAAACGCAGAACGAACTTCATCATTTGGTAATTCAACATCTTGTAATTTTACAGCTAAAACGGTTACACCAATATCATATCTAGCAACTAGTTCTGCTAAGCTTTCTCGTACATGTGCTTCAATATCTGAACGTCCAGAAGTTAAGGCATCATCAATTTTTGTACTTCCGATAATGCTGCGTAAAGATGCACTTGTTGCATCATATAAAATTTCGTCTGGTTTCTCTGCATTAAATAAAAATTTTACTGGATCAGTTATTTTCCATTGAACGACTAAATCCGCAAGAACGATATTTTCGTCTCCAGTAATCATTTTCGTATCATTTTGATTTTCAGACTCTAATTTTCTATCTTTTTCTTTATAACCAAATTGTAAACTATACGTTTCTTTTGATAGTTTCTCTACCATTTGTATTGGCCAAGGTAACTTAAACTTCAGACCTGGCTCGGTTACAGTCTCTTCTGCTTTACCAAAAGTTAATATAACAGCTTGTTCAGATTCATCTACTGTATACCAAGATGTAAATCCTACTAAAATGAGTAATAAAATCCCTAAAACGATTCCTAACACTGAGTATATCTGCTTAAGGTTTACCATCCAATCTCCCTCTCCATTTTCTCTTTCTAATATATACGGTAATAAGGACAATAAGTTTCAGAAAGATAAAGTGATACTTATCCTTTCTTGTCATTCGCTAAAACGTAATCGTCCCTTAACGGACAACCTATTGTTTAGATGAAGTTGAATTGTATTCATTTAAATTAGTAGAAAGTTTTTTCGGTAACTTTACTATAAAATTAGAACCTCTTCCTACTTCACTATCTACTCGTATTTCCCCGTGATGTGCTTCAACAGAATGCTTGACAATTGCTAATCCGAGACCTGTACCGCCAGAGTTTCTACTTCTTGCTTTGTCAACCCGATAAAACCGTTCAAAAACACGTGGAATCTCTTCAGTTTCAATTCCAATACCTGTATCTCGAATGGATATTGTGACATAGTCTTGTTCATCCCTAATATCAATATAAATATTCCCGCCCGGTAATGTGTATGATAAGGCATTGGATATTAAATTAATAAAAATTTGTTGGATTCGCAAAAGATCTCCTTCAATGATTTGATTTCGGTTATTCGGATCTATTTGTATATCAATATTCTTTTCTTTCGCACGCTTTTTTAATGAATCGACAATATCAAGAATAACTTTACATATTTGTACTTCTTTAATATTCAAGTGTAAATTATCACTTTCAATTTTCGATAACTCAAGTAAGTCGTAAACGAGTGATTGTAGCCGATTACTTTCTTTCAAAATAATATTTAAGAAAGATTCTAAAGCTTGTTGATCATGCAAAGCGCCATCTAATAATGTTTCTGTAAAACCTTTAATAGAAGTTATCGGTGTCTTTAATTCATGTGAAACATTTGCAACGAAATCTTTCCGTATTTTTTCTAATTTTTTAATTTCTGTTATATCGTGAAAAGCGAGAACAATTCCTTTCCATTCATTCGCTAGACTTATAATCGGCGCACCGTAAACCTCAAAGTCTTTCATTTGAATATTCATTGGTATTGTAATTTGTTTTCTTATCTTTTGTTCTGTCATAAAAATCGTTTCGATAGTTTCATTAACAATTTCATATTCAATAACGTCTAAATATGTCTTTCCAATAATATCTTGTGAAGCGACATGAAACATTTCATTAAACATTTGGTTGATAAGTGTAATCCGACCTTTCGCATCAATCAAAATTAATGGCATTCCTATATTTTCAATTACTGCCTGTAAACGGTCTTTTTGCATTTCTTGCTCTTTTGTAATCTTTTGAAGATTTCTTGCCAATATATTTATTGAAGTATTTAACGTACTAAACTCATTATATTGATCTTCATGTGCACGGGCATGATAATTCCCTTTCGCAAGTTCAATCGCTGTTCTTGTTGCTGATTCAACTGGTTTTGTAAAATTCGTTGTTATTTTTGAACCAATTATGAGAATGACGATAAAAGAGCCTCCGAGTATGAGAGACAATAATAACCATAATTGTTTGTATGAAATCATTAATTCATTTGCTTCAGAAGATAGTATAACAATTCCATCTAATTCATCACTGATTTCAATAGTTGACCAAAAATAAAATATATTATATCCATTTTCAATATGTTTTGTCCCTGTTTTTTCTTTATTTATTTCATGAATAATACTCTTTATTTCTTTATTATGATTTTTATAATTTCCACCATACTTATTCGAGTCAAATAATATGTTTCCTGCACTGTCAACAATCGTAATTCTAGATTTTAAAACTTCTTGTGTATGCTCAATTCTTTCGTTATTGACAGTATGAACGCCACCTTGATCTTCAATTTGTTTAGCAATTAATACCCCTTCTTGTTTCATTTGCTCTTGGAAAGAATTTAAATACGATGTTTTAAAAAGTTGACCGAGTAACAAACCTAATCCGATAAATACTGAAATAAGTAGGAGGATCAGTGCAAAAATCATTTTATAACGTAACTCTTTCATCCTTTGGGCTCCTCAAACTTATATCCAAGGCCACGAATTGTCTTTATGTACTGTGGTTTCTTAGAGTTTTCCTCTATTTTTTCGCGAAGATGACTAATGTGGACATCAACAATTCGTGAGTCTCCAACAAAGTCATAATTCCATACTGCGTTTAGTAGTTGATCCCGTGATAAAACACGCCCCTTATTTTTCGTTAAGTAAAGGAGTAATTCGAATTCTTTCGGAGTGAACTCCAATCGTTCCCCATTTAAGTATACCTCGTATTGTTCTGGTAAGATTTCTAATGGACCAACAATAATTTTGTCTGTATCATGTACTGTTTCCACTTGTGTAAACATTCGAGTTCTTCGGAGGATTGCCTTCACTCGAGCAACAACCTCTCTTGGACTAAAAGGTTTCGTCATATAATCGTCTGCTCCTAATTCGAGCCCTAATATTTTATCAATTTCATCATCTTTTGCCGTTAACATCAGTATTGGAATATGCATTTGCTCTTTCCTTAATTCTTTACAGACATCCATTCCATCCATTTTCGGTAACATTAAATCAAGAATGATGAGTGCTGGTGATTCTGCCTTTGCTTTATTTAACCCTTCTTTTCCATCAAAAGCTGTAATAACATCATATCCTGCTTGCTGTAAATTATATTGTAGTAAAGTTACAATCGATTGCTCATCATCAACAACTAAAATTTTCTCACTCACTATCATAGCCCTCCAAAGAATTGGTACAGAAATTATTTTGTTTTTTGCTTAAAAAAAGCTGGAACTAGGTATAATGACGCGCCTATTATAGGATAATATTAAAATTCCAAACTTATAGAACTATTATAACAATTATTAGACAATCATTCAGTACTTTCATCTTTTATCTCAATAAGGGGGATATTATAAAAAAGAGGTACTGTTTGATAAAAACAGATACCCCATTTTCTTTGAGAGAACTAAACTTTCCACTCCACAGCGGACTTTCTACTTCATAAAATTAAACGAGAACACTTAACACATTTTTAACAGATTCCGCGGATTTATTTAAAGCTGCTTTTTCTTCCTCGGTTAAATCAAGTTCGATTACTTTTTCAATTCCATTAGCACCAAGTATTGTTGGCACCCCTAAATATATTCCATCAAATCCATACTCACCTTCTAAATAAGCAATGGCTGGTAAAATACGCCGTTGATCTTTAATAATTGCTTCGACCATTTGTGTTAGGGAAGCAGCTGGTGCGTAATATGCACTACCATTTCCTAATAAATTTACAATCTCTCCCCCACCAGTCCGAGTTCTAGCAACAATTTCATCAAGGCGCTCTTTAGGTAGTAATTTTTCCAGAGGAATACCGCCAGCATAGGAATATCGTACGAGTGGAACCATATCATCCCCATGGCCACCTAGGACAAATCCGGTAACATCCTTAACAGAAACATTGAGCTCTTGTGCAATAAATGTACGGAAGCGGGCAGTATCTAATACACCGGATTGTCCTATGACACGGTTTTTTGGAAAACCTGACTCCTTAAAAACGGTATATGTCATAGCATCTACTGGATTTGTCAAAACAATGATTGTACAATGTGGGGAATATCTAGCAATTTCATGTGTAACGATCTTCATGATTTTTTGATTTGTTTGAACGAGGTCATCACGACTCATGCCTGGTTTACGAGCAATACCAGCAGTAATTACAACAATATCTGAGTCTTTCGTATCTTCATAATTTGAAGTGCCAATTATATTTGCATCAAACCCTTGGACAGGACTTGCTTCCAACATATCTAAAGCCTTTCCTTTTGTTGGATTTTCCAGTGGTTGAATGTCTACAAGAACTACATCACCAAGTTCCTTTTGTGCAATAAATAATGCTGTTGTTGCACCCGTAAATCCCGCACCGATCACTGATATTTTTTTACGTTTTAACATATAATATCCCCCTTTATTCGTGTGAAAATCATCACTACATTTAACCTAAAGAGACAAAAAAGTTAATTAACAGGCCCCCACCTATAACTTTATGTTTCTATATATAATCAATGGGAGAAGTAAGTATTACTCTCCCATTGATCATTTTACATCTATTCTTTATTACATATTTTCAATCAATTTCGTTCCAAATTCAGAACATTTTACCTCTGTTGCACCATCCATTAATCGAGCAAAATCATAAGTAACTACTTTTGATGCGATTGTTTTTTCCATTGATTTTGTAATTAAATCAGCTGCTTCTTTCCAACCTAAATGTTCAAGCATTAATACACCCGATAAAATAACAGAAGAAGGGTTCACTTTATCAAGTCCAGCATATTTTGGTGCCGTACCATGTGTTGCTTCAAAAATTGCATGGCCAGTTTCATAATTGATATTCGCGCCTGGTGCGATTCCAATTCCACCAACTTGTGCTGCCAACGCATCAGAAATATAGTCCCCATTTAAGTTCATCGTTGCTACAACATCGAATTCACGAGGACGTGTTAAAATTTGTTGTAGGAAAATATCAGCAATAGCATCTTTAACAATAATCTTCCCTTGAGCTTCAGCATCTGCTTGAGCACGGTTAGCTGCTTCTACACCTTCAGCATCTTTAATGCGGTCATACTCAGCCCATGTGAAAACTTGGTCACCAAATTCTTCTTCAGCTAATTCATAACCCCAGTTTTTAAATGCGCCCTCAGTAAATTTCATAATATTTCCTTTATGTACAAGCGTAACAGATTTACGTCCTTCTTTAAGTGCATAGTTAATTGCAGAACGAACTAGACGCTCTGTACCTTCTTTAGAAACAGGTTTAATACCAATACCAGATGTTTCTGGGAAGCGAATTTTATTCACACTCATTTCATTTTGTAAAAATTCAATGAGTTTCTTCACTTCTGGTGTTCCTTCTTGATACTCGATTCCAGCATAAATATCTTCTGTGTTTTCACGGAAAATAACCATATCACAATCTTCTGGACGTTTTACTGGTGAAGGTACACCTTCAAACCAACGTACAGGACGTAAACATACAAATAAATCTAATTCTTGACGTAGGGCAACGTTTAGAGAACGAATTCCACCGCCAATTGGTGTTGTTAAAGGTCCTTTAATTGCAATAATATTCTCACGGATTACATCTAATGTTTCTTGTGGTAGCCATTCACCTGTTTTATTAAAAGCCTTTTCTCCAGCGTAAACTTCTTTCCAAACAATTTTTCTTTCACCGTTGTAAGCTTTATCTACAGCTGCGTCTAATACACGTGATGCAGAAGCCCAAATATCCGGCCCAGTTCCATCCCCTTCAATAAAAGGTATAATTGGATTATTAGGTACGCTTAATACCCCATTTTGAACCGTAATTTTTTCTCCTTGAGTCATGTAAATTCCCTCCAATTTCATGTTTAAAGGCTAGAAGAATGACTCCTCCTAACCTTTTTATCTATCTAGTTAATAAATTCTCTATTTAAGAGAATAGATAAACAGTTTTATTATCTATCTTCCAATGGTACATAAACTTGTTTTGTAGGTCCAACATATTCTGCACGTGGACGGATGAGACGATTGTTATCATATTGTTCTAGAATATGAGCAATCCATCCAGAAGCACGGCTTACTGCAAAGATTAACGTAAATAAATCATGATCAATTTCTAAACTATCATATACAGATGCAGAATAGAAATCTACATTTGCAGGAAGATTCTTTTCAGATGTAACGATTTCTTCAATTTTAACAGACATATCATACCATTTTGATTTTCCTGTTAATTTTGTTAGTTTTTCAGACATTAATTTTAAGTGTTTTGCACGTGGATCTCCATTGCGGTATACACGATGCCCAAAGCCCATAATTTTTTCTTTATTATCAAGCTTTTTGCGGATGTATGGCTCAATATTTTCAACAGAGCCAATTTCCGTTAACATCTTCATTACTTGTTCATTAGCGCCACCATGTAAAGGACCTTTTAATGCGCCAATTGCAGCAGTAATTCCAGAGTAAATGTCAGATAGCGTTGCCACACAGACACGTGCAGTAAATGTTGACGCATTCAATTCATGATCTGCATGAAGAACAAGTGCTTTATCAAATGCTTCAATCGCAATAGCATCTGGCTCATTACCAGTCAACATGTATAAGAAATTAGCTGCGAGACCTAAATCTTTACGTGGTTCAATTGGTTCCAAGCCTTTACGAATTCTCGAAAACGCTGCCACAATTGTCGGAATTTTCGCCTGTATACGTATTGCTTTTCGATAGTTCGCATCACTTGTTTGTACATCTGCTTCCTCATCAAATAAACCTATGTATGAGACAGCAGAGCGTAATGCAGCCATTGGATGAACTTGAGTAATCGGGTATGATTTTAGGTGGTCAATAACTTCATTTGGAATTGCTGCATGATTAGCAAGTTGAATTCTTAAATCTTCTAATTCTACCGTATTTGGTAAGCGGCGATGCCAAAGTAAATAGACAACTTCTTCAAATGAAGAATTTTCAGCTAAATCATCAATATCATATCCTACATACGTTAATTTATCATCAATTATAGAACTGATTGTAGAATTAGCTGCAACTACCCCTTCTAACCCTTTTGTAGCCGTCATAACAATTTCCCCCTTAATTGGAATTTTTAAAATTATTATTGTAATAATATCCTAGCAAATAATTATTTTTAAAACAATTAATTTCCCTTTTATTCGAAACAATTCATATCAATCTATTAAAATTATATTTCCGGCATTTTTCACCCTTTCCAAATTTAAAATCATAAATATAGTTCCCTTTATTCCAAAAATTGTAATTAGAAGCTTCTTACCTCTATTTTATTATAGAGTGATGGGATTTGAAAAAGAAAATGCTTACAAAAATATATTTTTTAATAAATTCCTACTTTAATTGCTATTATAACTGATAATAACCGGTTTGTGAACTAGCTGTGACTAAAATGTGAACAAAATTTTATTTTTTCACAAAAACATTTTTACAATATTTGTATAGATAAAGATAAAAAGTCATACTTTTTCTGTTTTAGTTTATTTTTTTCTATTTTATGTATAATATGTGAAAAAAGTTCAAATAATAAAATTTATTTTCACAAACATTTTTTATTGTTTTCGTTTATTATCGGTTATGGGAATAAGATTCTTACTTTATTGAAAATTTATTAGGAATACTCATATTTAATATGGAAGATAAAACATCTTTGCGATAAACTATTGTATAAAGTAAAACCATTCAAGATTAGGTTTATCCAGAATGCAGGAGGATCAATCAGTGAATAAAATTTATTTACAACGTATTACTCGGGCCCTTTTTGTTGTGGTATCTGTCATTTTGTTTGCTTTTTCAATATATTATTTATCTAGCTTAACCTATCCGTTCATCATTGCATGGATAATTGCCTTAATGATGAACCCCCTCGTGAATTTTTTAGATGTAAAAGGAAAGCTTCCTAGAGCATTAGCAGTTTTACTTGTTCTTATATTAATGTTTGGACTATTTGCAGGAATTCTTACATTACTTATATCCCAACTCATTTCCGGCGCAGAATACTTATCAAAAACGATGCCTGATAATATTAATGTTTTTGTTTTATATGTACAGCACTTAATTACAGACACCATTTTACCTTTCTATCGTGATATGACAAGTTTGTTTAATAATTTGAATCAAGGACAACAAGAGACCATCATTAGTAATATTAATGATATAGGTGCTAATATAGCATCATCACTTGGGAATGTAATTCAAATGATTTTAACAAAAATCCCAGCTATCATCTCTTGGTTTCCTAACGCAGCAACTGTATTTATATTCACAATACTGGCTACCTTTTTTATTAGTAAAGATTGGTATCGACTAAAAAGTCTTGCACGAAAATTTGTCCCTGTTGCAATACGTCAAGGCAGTATGAAAGTGTATGTAGACTTAAGAAAAGCACTTTTCGGTTTTATTCGTGCCCAAGTGACACTAATCTCAATCACAGCAGTAATTGTTTTAATTGGATTGTTCATTTTACGTGTGAATTATGCGGTTGCACTTGCTTTTATTATCGGTATTATTGATTTATTGCCATACCTTGGAACGGGTCTTGTTTTTGTACCTTGGATTATTTATGAATTTATTGTGGAAAATTACTCTTTAGGAATTGGCTTGCTTGTTCTTTACATTGTCGTACTTGTACAAAGACAAGTCATGGAACCGAAAATTGTTTCTACAAATATTGGAATTACACCTTTAGCTTCGTTAATGTCAATTTTTGTCGGGTTGCAGTTACTTGGATTCACCGGGTTGATTATTGGACCGATTGTCGCTGTTCTGATTAGCACTCTTCAAAAAGCAAATGCCTTTCAACGTTTATGGGAATTTATTAAAGGTTAAGAAAGAAAACTCAAGACGCTCAAGCCTTTGCACGGGGAGAACCGTAGTTTGCTAAAAAGAGCGTTTTTCGGCTTAGATGTAGCTGCTAGAGCCTCTCTTTGGACCTTAAGCGAGGAAGAGGAGAAATCAAAAAATTTAACTTTTCTCTGCAACCAAAAAGGAGCTATCTAGTGCTACCTTAAGATAAGAGTAGTTCGTAGTCTAGATATCTCCTTCTTTAAATGTGAACAATATTTTTTTATTTCATTATAAATATGGTGCTTCGGTCAATCCATCTTTTTATCCATTTTATAAGGAGGGGCTTAATCATTTTTCTTGTAGGTGGAAGAAGTAATAATAAACCAAAACAATCGGTCACAAAACCGGGTAAGATTAAAAGGATTCCCCCGACAAAAACACATACACCGTCTAATATAGCATTTCCTGGCGGACGTCCGGACCGAATTTCTGCTTGTGCCCTCCGAATTACTTCTAATCCTTCTTTTTTTAATAGGATTGTCCCTAGTATTCCTGTTAGGATAATAACCATTACAGTATTCCAAATGCCTATCGTGTTTCCTGATATAAGCAATACACCAATTTCAAGTGCAGGTAGGAGAATAAAAATTGGTAGGAGAATTCGCACTTTAGCACCACCCCAATATGAAGTTAAAGCAATTGGCTTAGACCAATTGCTTTAATTATTTTATCACTTTTTAATTTTATAAAACATTATTATGCCCTTCATAAATTAATCCCGAACTAGCATCAACAGTTACGTCTTGACCATCTTTTAATGCAGTAAGCGCATCTTTAACCCCTACAATGACTGGAATACCAACATTCAAGCCCACGACTGCCGCATGGCTTGTTAATCCACCTTCTTCAGTAATGAGTGCTTGGCATTTTTCAATGGCAGGTACCATATCACGATCTGTTGCATACGTAACAAGAACGGAATGTTCATCTACTTTTTCTAACGCTTCCTTACTATTCTTCGCAACAACGACTTTACCAAAAGCATTCTTCCTACCGATACCTTGACCTTTTGCAAGGATACTACCAACAACATGGATTTTCATCATGTTTGTTGTTCCAGCTGCACCGACTGGTACTCCTGCAGTAACAACAACATTATCTCCATGTTTTACTACTCCACTCGTTAAACTTTCATTTATAGCTAGGTCAAGCATTTCGTCAGTTGAGCCAACATTTTGACCACGTTGCGGATAAACACCCCATACTAGAAGTAATTGTCTTAATACTCGATCATGGCTTGTTACAGCAACAATGGGAGCCTTAGGTCGATATTTCGATACCATTTGAGCAGTATGTCCACTTTCTGTTGGTGTAATAATTGCATTAATATCTAAATTAATTACAGTATGAGCAACAGATTGACAAATTGCATCAGTAATATTATGTTCTGTTTCTTTACTACGCATTGCTAAAATTTCTTTATGATTTAATGCACTTTCAGCCCGAAGCGCAATGTTATGCATTGTTTGAACAGCCTCTACAGGATAATCTCCAGCAGCCGTTTCACCAGAAAGCATAATTGCATCGGTACCATCAAAAATAGCGTTCGCAACGTCACTAGCTTCAGCCCTTGTTGGACGAGGATTTCTTTGCATTGAATCTAACATCTGTGTAGCGGTAATAACAGGTTTAGCATATTTATTGCATTTTTTAATTAGCATTTTTTGAACTAATGGAACTTCTTCAGCAGGAATCTCCACACCAAGATCTCCACGGGCAACCATTAACCCATCACTAATTTCTAAAATATCATCTATATTATCGACGCCTTCTTGGTTTTCAATTTTAGGGATGATATGAATATCTGTGGCATTATATTTTTCTAATAGTTCACGAATCTCAAGCACATCACTAGGACGACGTACGAAAGATGCTGCGATGAAATCAATCCCTTGTTCAATACCAAAGATGATATCATTTGCATCTTTTTCTGTAATTCCTGGTAAGTTTACCGAAACGCCTGGAACATTTACACCTTTTTTATTTTTTAATACACCTTTATTTAATACTTTTGTAACGATTTCACCTTTGTCTTTATGTATATCTGTTACTTCAAGTCCAATTAAACCGTCATCAAGTAATATTTTAGAACCCACAAATACATCATTAATTAAACCCTCATATGTAATAGAGAACTTTTCAGGAGTTCCAAGAACCTCATTCATACTTACAGTGACAGTCGTTCCCTCAACTAATTCAATTGCGCCATCTTTCATATTATGAGTGCGAATTTCTGGTCCTTTTGTATCGAGTAAAATAGCAATATTTTTCCCAGTGATTTCTTCTGCTTCACGAATATTTTTTATTCGAGCAGCATGTTCTTCATGGTCTCCATGTGAAAAATTTAGTCGAGCTACGTTCATTCCGGATTCAATTAATTGAACTAATTTTTCCACACTTTCACTTGCAGGTCCAATCGTACATACTATTTTCGTTCTTCTCATTTGGTTTATCCTCCTACTCGGTCTTATATCGAAAGTTCTTTTGCTAAACGAATAACTTCATCATCTATATGATGTCGTTGATTAAAAATATTTGCAATTGCATGATCAACAATTTTATTATTTACGATACCTACAGCTCGACCACCTTTACCTTCGAGTAGTAATTCAACAGCACGGGCACCAAGACGACTTGCTAATAAGCGATCTGTTGCTGTTGGAGAACCTCCTCTTTGAATGTGGCCTAATACAGATACACGAACGTCTGCATCAATTTTTTGTTTTAATTCTTCTGCTAGTGTAACTCCACTCATTACGCCTTCTGCAACAACAATAATACTATGTTTCTTTCCTCTTTCTTTTCCTCGTTGCAAACGATCAACAATATCATCAATGGTCGTTTTTTCTTCCGGAATAAGAATGGTTTCTGCTCCACCAGCTAATCCTGCCCAAAGAGCAATATCTCCTGCATCTCGACCCATTACCTCAATAACAAAAGTACGTTCATGAGAGGAAGCGGTGTCACGAATTTTATCAATTGCATCAATGACTGTATTAATTGCTGTATCGAAACCAATTGTAAATTCTGTTCCTACAATATCATTATCAATTGTGCCTGGTACACCAACACAAGGAAAACCTAATTTTGTTAATGCATTTGCACCACGATAAGATCCGTCTCCACCAATGACGACTAATCCCTCGATACCATGTTGATTTAATTGTTCTAATGCCTTTTCTTGAACTTTCACATCAGCAAATTCAGGGAGACGAGCAGAACGTAAAATAGTTCCTCCTCTGTGAATAATGTCACCAACTGAACCTAATTCTAATTTTTCTAAGTTTCCATGTACTAAACCATAATAACCATTATAAATCCCGTAAACATCTAGATGATGGTAAATTCCTTTTCGAACGACTGCACGAATAGCAGCATTCATGCCTGGAGCGTCTCCACCACTTGTTAAAACAGCAATTTTTTTCAACACAATCACCTCACCGAAAAACGATTTCATTAATTTTGGAACTTTGTTAAGTACTAAACAAATGTCATATTTACCTTACCACGATACATGTTTAAACTCAATATGAATCGAAGAATAAACAAAAATACAGAATAGTCTTGTTACAGGAAGCGCTATCTTTTCTAACATACGGTTTCACTCGAATAAAAATTAATAGATATGATTATTATTTAAAAAAGAACGTGCATTATACACGTTCTTAACTATTTTGTATTGTCTTTTCTGAGAAGCGACCAATTTGAGCAAATTTTTGATATCGATGATTTACTAGTTCTTCTTTTGATAAAAGTAAGAGTTCATTTAAAGAATTCTCTAAAACGAAATCGATTAAATTGGCTTGTTCCTCAACATTATGGTGTGCACCACCTTTTACTTCCGGGATGATCTGATCAATAACTCCTAAGTTTTTCAGATCATAAGCAGTTATTTTCATTGATTCTGCTGCCTTTTTTGCAAGACTAGCATCTTTCCATAAAATGGACGCTGCGCCTTCAGGGGAGATAACGGAATAGGTGGAGTTTTCTAGCATATGTATATGATTTCCTACACCCAATGCAAGGGCACCGCCGCTCCCACCTTCACCAATGACAATACATATAATTGGCACCTTTAACCCAGCCATTTCAAATAAGTTTCTCGCAATAGCTTCACTTTGTCCTCTTTCTTCAGCAGCTTTTCCTGGATAAGCACCTTTTGTATCAATAAAACAAACGATTGGACGGTTAAATTTGTTTGCTTGATACATAAGACGTAATGCTTTACGATATCCTTCAGGGTGAGGCATACCAAAATTACGTCGGATATTTTCCTTCGTATCTTTTCCTCTTTGGTGGCCAATTACTGTAATTGGTTTGCCTTTATACTTCGCAATTCCGCCGACAATCGCCTCATCATCACCGAATGTGCGATCTCCGTGTAATTCAAAAAAATCGTCAAACAAATAATGGATATAATCTAAAGTTGTTGGCCGATTTGGATGTCTAGCAATCTGTACCCGGTCCCATGGCTTTAAATTTTTATAAATTTCTTCTTCTAAATTTTGAAGACGAACCTCTAACTTTGTCATTTCTTCAGTCAAATCAACATTTGCATTTTTCGTAATCGATTTTAATTCTTCAAGCTTTTTGCGTAAGTGAATAATTGGCTTTTCAAATTCAAGTTCGCCTGTCATTCTTCTTCACCTCCATATTGATGAAGTTCAAGAATTAGAGACAATTTTTCACGTAATTCCTTCCGATGAATCACTGCGTCAAGTTGTCCATGTTTTAATTGGAATTCAGCAGTTTGAAAGTCTTCAGGAAGTTCTTCGCGAATTGTCTGTTCTATGACTCTTTTACCTGCGAAACCAATAAGTGCTCCAGGTTCGGCAAAATTGTAGTCACCCAATGAGGCAAAACTTGCTGATACACCACCAGTCGTTGGATGAGTCATAACTGTAATAATTAAGCCACCATGACTACTAAATCGTTTTAATGCAGCACTGGTCTTAGCCATTTGCATTAAGCTTAAAACTCCTTCTTGCATTCTCGCACCGCCTGATGCCGTAAAAATAATAAATGGTACTTGCAACTCATCAGCTTTTTCAATCGCACGAGTAATTTTTTCACCGACGACAGAACCCATACTTCCCATTCTGAACGTAGAATCCATTACCGCAATAGAGACTGTTTTCTGCTCAATTGTACCAATTCCAGTCACAACGGCCTCATTCATACCTGTTTTTTTTCGATCCTTTTCAACTTTCTCCAAGTAGTCTGGAAAATTTAATGGGTTGACCGAGACAATATCTTTGTCCATTTCTTCAAAAGAATGTTCATCTAATAAATCGGTAAGTCGTTCTTTTGCATTCATTGGAAAATGATAATCACAATGGAGACAAATTTTTTGATTTTGCTCTAGTTCTTTTGTGAACATAATTTTTTTACAGTTTGGACACTTTGTCATGATGCCAACAGGTACATCGTTTGTTGCAGATGGTACTGGAATCGTAGCATATGTTTTTTTACTTTTTGAAAATAGGTCTTTTATCAAGGTACTTCCCCCTTGTTCATTCACTCTACAGCTTGTCTTATTTTTTAAGTACAATAAGTATATAGATTTGGTTTTTATAATAAAAACTTATCAGTATACTACATAAAATATATATGATATATGTACATTAAAAATACTGGTCATATATTTTTAAAGCTAATACTAAATCCTCGTTATTGATTGCAGTTATTAATTCAATATACCACTTTTTATCAATCATTTTACAACTTTTTTGTAAAGAGGATTCAAAATTGGATAATATATACCAGATTTTTAACAGTAATTGGTTATTCGTTAAATGGATAATATGTTCAAAAAAAAGATATTTGTCGATATCAACCTTTTTCTTCCAGGTAGTGATATCGACATCTATGTGATTCGTTATTAAATAAATAATAATTGATGTTTCTAATATTTTCTTTGTTTCTTTTACATCATTTTTTGCTTCGTTTCTTTGTAAAATAAAACCACTAAGTATTTCTACAAGATGATGACTTTGAAAATCAAGGACAAATGTCCCTTCACCTCGTCTTGTTTCAATAAGTCCGAGTAACTCCATCGCCCTTAGTGCTTCACGGACACTCGATCTCCCTACTTGAAGAATATCGGCTAATTCACGTTCGGAAGGTAGTTTATCTCCAGGATTTAACTTTTTTTCGTTGATGATTTCCTTTATTTTTTCGAGCGTTTCTACATACACTTTTGGTTGATTCACTTGTTGTATCACGTTTACACTCCATCACTATTTTATTGATGCTAATACTTGTGTTCTCTTAAGTATTGACGATGGGTCGACTTTAATCCGTGCAACACCTGTTTTCATTGCTGCCATTGCTACTGCTCGTGCAACAGTTGGCGCAACTCTTGGATCAAATGGATTCGGGATGACATAGTCGGGTGTTAATTGCTCATTACTAATAAGACTAGCGATTGCTTCAACAGCTGCTTGTTTCATCTCCTCATTAATATGTGTTGCTCGCACATCTAATGCACCACGGAAAATTCCCGGAAATGCAAGAACATTGTTGACTTGATTTGGATAATCAGATCTTCCTGTTCCGATGACAACAGCGCCTGCTTCCTTTGCATCTTCAGGCATGATTTCCGGTAGAGGATTAGCCATTGCGAAAATAATTGGATCATGATTCATTGAGCGAACCATTTCTTTTGTTAATACACCACTTGCAGAAACCCCAATAAAAACATCTGCATCCTTAATTACGTCTTGTAACGAGCCTTTCATGCGATTACGGTTTGTAATTTTCGCTACCTCTTCTTTCATTGGATTCATCCCGATTGGACGGCCTTCGTAAATTGCACCTTTTGTATCGCACATGATGATATTGCGGACACCATAATAATACAATAACTTAATAATGGCGATTCCTGCTGCACCAGCCCCATTCAATATGACCTTTATTTCTGTAATGTTTCTTCCTGTTAGTTTTAATGCATTCATTAGACCTGCTAATGTGACAATTGCAGTTCCGTGTTGATCATCATGAAAGACAGGTATATTTGTTTCATTTTTTAATCGATCTTCAATTTCAAAACAATGAGGGGCTGAAATATCTTCTAAATTCACACCGCCAAATGTTGGTTCTAATAACTTTACAGTTTCAACAATTTTATCGACATCTGTAGTCCCTAGACAAATAGGGAACGCATCTACACCAGCAAAACTTTTAAATAATACAGCTTTTCCTTCCATGACAGGTAATGCTGCTTCAGGTCCAATATCTCCTAATCCTAAAACAGCAGTTCCATCACTAACAACTGCAACAGTATTCCCTTTCATCGTATAATCGTATACTGTCTCAGGTCTTTCGAGAATTTCTTTACAAGGTTCTGCTACTCCTGGTGAATATGCCAAACTTAAATCTTTTGGCGATAGTAATGGAACTTTTGAAATCGTTTCAAGCTTTCCTTTACTCATTCGATGTAAATTTAGTGCTTCTTCCTTTAGGCTCACCTTCTCCACCCCTCAAATTTTTCATGATAATCAATTGGAAATCAGTGGTCTGACCACATATAATATCCTATAATAACACAAATGCTAAGATTGTAAAGACATCTATAGAAATTTTTGTTCACTATCTTCAAAATTTTCTCTATTATTGTTATCTTTTCTAGTACTTAAAAAAATTTGTGTTATTTTTAAATTCATCTGTTCATTTCCATGGAAGGGAGAATTCGGCCTGCTATTTTTTACTCCATTCTATCTGATTATTTACATACCATTACTTGATTACAACATGATCTTCACCTAACAATTGCTTCATTTCATCTAAAACGTCACTTTCTACGTTAACCCAGAAGTTTCTTGCCAGTTGAATTGTTTTATGATTTTTTTCATAATAAAGGATTACTGGAGTCGTACCCCGATATTTTTTAATGACCTTCTTTAACTCATTAAAACTTTCTTTTTCCCCTTCTTCATTTAACTTAATAAATACTCTCCTAACATCCGTTTTTTCTTGTAAAGTTGTTAAAGTTTCTATATTATTAATAATCAATTGTTTTTGTCCATTGCGAAGTTCTGCTTTACCAGTTAAAAATATAATTTCTCCTTTTTTTAAAATTGCTGTATTCTCACGGTAAATATTTGGAAATATGACCGCTTGCAAATCGTCCGATTCATCACTAATTTGCACAAACGCCATCGTTTCTCCTCTTTTTGTTTTTATTTTCCGTACATCCTGAATGTAGACCCCAACTTTATTTATTTTATCTAGTTTAATATCATCTAATAAAACCGCCCCATTTAATTGAAATAGTAAGCGGTACATACTTGTCGGATGTTTGGAAATAAACATTCCTAACACTTGTTTTTCAGAAAGTAACTTATTTTCCATTGGAATTGGCTCAACGTCAACATATTTTGGTTTAAGATCATCCAATCCTTCCAGTAATAATAAATCTATTTGGTTGTCCTCAGGTTTTAATAATTGTGCATGTTCAATTGCAACGTCTAAAGTAGCGAGAAGTATAGCGCGGTCTTTACCAAATTCATCAAAACTACCGGAATGTATTAAATTCTCCATTACTTTGCGATTTACAATTTTTAACGAGACACGTAAACAGAAATCGAATAAATCGGTAAATCGACCATTTCCTCTTGCTCGTAAAATTTCTTTTAATGCTTGAAAACCGACGCCTTTAACTGCTGCTAAACTAAAACGTATCCCTCCTTCTTCCACTTCAAATTGATAACCACTTTTATTTATGGATGGTGCAAAAACTTTAAATCCTAAATGTCGCAATTCTTTTACATATTCTGAAGTCTTCTCTTCATTTCCAATGGATGAAGTTAATAAACTAGCCATAAAATATAAGGGGTAATGAGCTTTTAAGTAGGCAAGCTGGTAACTAATTTGACTATATGCAACAGCATGGCTTCGATTAAAACCATAATCTGCAAATCGAACGATTAAATCGTATATGTCATTCGCTATTTTCTCCTCATAGCCTCTTCTTATCGCTCCATTAACAAAATGATTTCTTTCTTGATCCAAAACTTCCCTTTTCTTTTTCGATACGGCTCTTCTAAGTAAATCTGCTTCACCTAATGTAAAGCCAGAAAAAATGGAAGCGATTTGCATAATTTGTTCTTGATAAACAATAACACCATACGTTTTCTTTAAAACTTTTTCCAAATCTGGATGAGGGTATTGACTCTTTTCTTGACCATGCTTCCGCTTAATATAAACCGGGATATTTGCCATCGGTCCCGGACGATATAATGCATTAACTGCCACAATATCTTCAAATTCTGTTGGCTTTAAGTGTGTTAATACATCTCGCATTCCTTCAGATTCTAGCTGGAAAATTCCGGTTGTTTTCCCCTTTTGTAATAATTCAAATGTAGGCGGGTCATTATAGGGGATATTTTTTAAATCGATTTGTTGCTTTTCCTTCTTTTGAATGGTGCGCAAAATGGATTCAATTAAAGATAAGTTTCTCAAGCCTAAAAAATCCATTTTCAATAAGCCAATTTCCTCTAATATTCCCATTGGATATTGTGTTAATAAAACTTCATTAGACCCCATTTGTAGAGGAATCATTTCGACAAGTGGACGATCACTTATAATGACACCAGCTGCATGAGTTGATGTATGACGTGGTAACCCTTCAATCTTACTAGCAATTTGATAGACCTTTTTTATTTTTTCCTCCTGTACTAAACGTTGAAGTGTTTCTGATTCTTTGTATGCATCTTTCAACGTAATTCCAAGCTTGTTAGGGATACTTTTAGATAACTGTTCTAGTTCTCTATTACTGAAACCATAGACTCGGGCAACATCTCTTAGTGCTGCTTTTGCTGCAAACGTCCCATATGTAATGATTTGCGCAACGTGAGTCAATCCATACTTTTTAGAAACATACTTGATAACTTCATCGCGATGGTGATCTGGAAAATCAATATCAATATCAGGCATTGTGACCCGTTCTGGATTTAAAAACCGCTCAAATAGTAAATCAAACTTAATCGGGTCAACATCCGTTATACCGAGCACATATGCAACTAAACTTCCAGCTGCAGATCCTCGACCAGGACCAACAATAATTCCATTTTTTTTAGCAAATTGTACATAATCCCAAACGATAAGAAAATAATCACTAAAGTTCATCTTTTTAATGATATTTAACTCGTATTGAAGTCGATCTTTATAAATTGAAGATGGTGATTTTACTCGCTCTCTGAGGCCAATTTCACATAATTCATTTAAATATTCATTACTCGTTTTCCCCGTTAACGGGTATTTTGGTAATAATTGTTGGTGAAAGGGTATTTCAACATGACACTGTTCGGCAATCCGTACGGTATTTTGTATCGCAGTCGGGTATTGTTCAAACAACATCTCCATTTCATCTTTTGACCGAAAATAAAACTCTCTATCTATCGGTTCTTCAGTTACATCTGTGATTTTTTTATTTTCCTTTATTGCTTGAAGACATTTCCATGTTTCATAATCATCTTTTTCTAAATAACTCACTTTACTTGTTGCGACAATCGGCACATGAAGTTCTTCTCCTATTTCTAAAATTGCCTTCGTTAACTGAACACTTTCCCAGGTATGATATGGTTGGATTGACAAATAAAATGAATCTTTTTCGAATAATTGCTGATAAAATATAATTCTTTCTTTTGCTTTGTCCATTTCCCCCTCTAAAATAAACGATTCGATTTCACCGCCAATTCCAGTAGCTACAGCAATTAATCCAGTTGTATAGTGCTTCAACCATTTAAACGGAATGCCTTTTTCTGACTTAGTCAAGATTGCACTTGAAATTTTCATTAAGCTTTGATATCCATGCACGTTTTTTGCATAAAAGAGAAAACGATCCCTTACACTTGTTTCGTTTTCTTCTATAAAAACATTTGCCGATAATCCAATAATTGGTTTTATTCCATTCGTTTTACAACTTTTATAAAAAGGAATGACTCCGTAAAGAACATGATAGTCAGTAAGAGCAATCGCACGGTAACCTTTTTGCTTTGCTTCAAGTACTAATTTTTCAGGTGTAATTGTACTTCTTAATAGTGAGTACGAACTATTTACATGTAAAGGAACCACTAGTATCGAACTCCTTACTGTTCAAATCTTATTTTTATTATAGCACATACGTTCCCTTTTATAAACGAATAACGAATTTATAAGTAAAACAATCATATTTATCCTATTTTAACAATAAATTAGTCATGAGGACTAGCCTAGACTTTTATTTCAAAAGTCACAAGGAGTTGATTCTTATGACAGAGGCATTTGTACCAACTTTTATCCATAGTTATTTTATTGCTCTCGGTGTTATTCTTGGTGGATCATTAATTGGAGGAATATCTGCCTTTTTTATTGGCGAACCACCTTTAACAGAAATATATCGGTTGTCTAATAGTTTACGCATTTGGGCAATCGTAGCAGCCATTGGTGGAACATTTGATGCGGTATATAGTTTTGAAAGGGGATTAATGCATGGTCAAACGGGGGATCTTGTCAAACAAATTTTTTTAATACTTTCTGCATTAGGTGGTGCACAAACAGGTACCTTAATTATTAACTGGCTAACACAGGAGCATTTGTCATGAGAATTCCACCTTATTTTTATTCGCGTAATTTTCAGCGCTTCTTTTCAGGGGTCATTTTCGGTGCAATCGTTAGCTGGTTAATCTTTTTGTATATATTTGGTCATATGCAAGAAGATCAAGTAAAACTCATTCATAAGCAAGAAGAACGGATTGCTGATTTAGTTAAAGAAAAAGATATTTGGCAAGAGGATTTTAAAAAATTAAATGAAAAAAATAAAGAATTACTTACCGTTCAATCGATTTCGTTAAAAATTACGAATGCTTCAAAGTATAAAATTGATGCCTTTAGTGTATTTGATACACAAGAAAAAATAAAAAAAGATATTAGCAATGTCTTAGCAAAAGATTTAACAATTGTTTATAACAGTAGAGAATTATTAGAAAAGACAATTGAAAACAAACCCGTGAAATTGAATGGACGAACATATCAATTAACCGTAACAAATATGGTCATTTACACGACCTTACACATTGAGGTAGAATTGTCTCTCGCAAAATAAAGATGGGTCATTCGTGAACCCATCTTTTCTATTTACGCGTTCACACGATTATCGTGCATTGACTACTTGTTTTAAATCATCCATAACAGACTCAACTTCATCCCAAGAGTAAATGGTTGCACCTGCAGCACGTGGATGACCACCACCGCGATACTTTTTAGCCACTTCATTGACAATAGGCCCGTTCGAACGGAGGCGGACGCGAATTTTTGTGTCTTCTTCAACAAAAAACGCCCATGCCTTAACTCCACGAATATTCCCTAAAATACTAACTAAACCTGATGCTTCTTGAGGTCGCAATCCATATTCTTTAAGCAATTTTTTATTAATCATTACTTTTGCAACTCCGGCTCCTTCAAAATGAAAGTTTTGGAGTATATACCCTTGTAGTTTTGCTAAATTCGGTGACGTCTCATACATCTTTTCATATAATTCTGTTCGAGAGAATGGAAATTGAATAAGTTCGCTTGCAAAAGCAAATGTTCTTTCTGTTGCACTCGGATATAGAAATCTCCCTGTATCTCCAACAATACCAGCATAAAGTAGCCGTGCACCTTCAGTCGATAACTTTAAACCGTCCTGTTTACCAAATGAAAATAACTCGTAAATCATTTCACTTGTAGAACTTGCATTTGTGTCAACCCAAGTAATATCCCCATAAGGATCTTCATTAGGATGATGATCAATCTTTATTAAAAAATCCCCTGAATGAAAACGTGAGTCAGAAATCCGCTCTTGGTTAGCAGTATCACAAACAATAACAAGTGCACCGTTATATACTTCATCAGAAATTTGATCCATCGTATTTAGAAACGATAGTGTCTCCTCATCCTCACCGACAACATACACGTTCTTTTTCGGGTACGTTTCTTGAATGATTTTTGCTAGACCTCCTTGTGAACCAAAGGCATCAGGATCTGGTCGAACATGTCGATGGATAATAATTGTGTCGTACTCTTTAATTTTATTTATAATTTGTTCTTTCATGTCCTTAACTCCCTTTCAAAGGTCACTTTCTACGTAATCTTGGAACAGTTATATGTTTTATAGTGGAAATTTTCCTAATTAATAGTTAAAATAATATCAATAATTAGGAAAGAAGTGATTTCATTGCCAGTATTCGTAGTTATGATCTTTTTTTCTTTGATGTTTTATATATATTATAAAGTTCGTTATATTCGTTCCAGCAATCAAACGGAAAAAAGATGGCTTACTGCTAAATCATCCATCGCCCTTGGTTCATTTGTTTCGTTGTTCGGATTAAACCGGCTATTTCTCACATTTTCTACTACTGCATTCATTATTAGTATTATTTTTATTGTCATTGGCCTTATTTCTATTTGGACAGGATTTAAAGCGTATAAGTTTTACTTACCATATATGAATAAGGAAAATGAAAACATTAGGTAGTTCTAGTCAGAATGTTTTGTAATCAGGAAAAAGTTGCTTCGATTATCGGTCAATAAATTGAACCATAATCATTGCTTTTGCTACTATGTATTCTTTTGCATAAACAACAACATCGACTTTTCCGAACTTCCGACCGATTTCAAGGATATCCGGCACAATTTCGATATGATTATCAATTTGAGCGGGCTTTAAGTAGTAAATTGATTTACTTTCAACAACAATTTCACCTTTCTTTAATGTTCGAAACAAACGATGAACGGCTTCGATCATCGTCGATGTAAGTACTCCGTATGACATCGTACCATGTTGATTTGTCATTTGTGGTGTTACATCAAATTGATAACGTAGCTTTCCGTTGTCTGTATCATCAATTTTATGTAAATGATTAAAAACTAGATTCTCAATGGTTTCACCAACATGTGGTTGCCTTTGAATTGTTTGAAGAGATTTTAGAACATCTTGGCGACTGATAATTCCTAATAAGCGATTTTGTTCATCGACAACAGGCAAAAGTTCAATTCCTTCCCAAATCATAATATGTGAAGCAGCAGCCACACTTGTTTTTAAAGTGACGGTAATTGGTTGTTTCGTCATAACCTTCTCTATCGGTCGTAAGCGATCTTCACTTATAACATCTTTAGAAGTAACCATTCCTTCCACTTTAAAATCGTTGTCAATAACTGGAAAACGAGTATGGCTATGTCTCTCATTTAAATCAAACCATTTTTGAACAGGCTCACCAACTTTTAAATAATAGGTTTCTTCTTTTGGTATTAAAATATCTTCAACGAGCAATATTTCTTTTTTGATTAATTGGTCAAAAATTGCTCGATTGATGATTGTTGCAACAGTAAATGTATCGTAACTGGTGGAGATAATTGGTAGTTCCAGTTCATCAGCTAATTTTTTCACATCATCTGCTGTGTCAAACCCACCAGTTATTAAAACAGCTGCACCTCTTTGTAAAGCAGATTTTTGCGCCTTCATTCGGTTACCAACAATTAATAAATTTCCAGCTTCTGTATAGCGCATCATCGCTTCGACTTCCATCGCACCGATGACAAATTTATTTAATGTTTTATGAAGTCCATTTCTTCCGCCAAGTACTTGTCCATCGACAATATTCACAATTTCTGCAAAAGTTAATTTCTCAATGTTTTCCTTCCGCTTCTGCTCGATTCGAATTGTTCCAACACGTTCGATTGTGCTTACATATCCTTTGTTTTCTGCTTCCTTAATTGCTCGATATGCAGTCCCTTCACTGACACTTAATTCTTTCGCGATCTGCCTGACAGAAATTTTATCACCGATAGGTAATTCCTGTATATAGTTTAAAATTTGTTCATGTTTTGTCGTCAATTTTTCCACCTACTGTATTATTTTTCATGGGGTTTACGTAATGTATTATAACAGTTTTTTCAAATTGTTTTAAATAATATCCTTAAAAATTACGAAGACCCACGATCAGCAACAATCTTTTTACTGTTAGACGGGTCAACTTTATTGGTGAAAAAGTGTGACTTTGTATCAAAAAGATTATTGGTTATCCCCTCATATAACCTCTCTTATTTTCTTTATTCCCTTTCATTGGCGAGGTTATTACTTTCTTACGTTTCGGTGTATATAAAATTGCTGCTAGGTTTCCAGCTATTGCCATCATAAGTAATGTAAGCCAAGACCAAGCAAAATACGTAGCTAGCCCATTCCCATGAAGCTTAAGCTCTGGAAGCGCATAGTACAGCAGTGCACCGCAGATTAACAATGATAAAATACAACGATTTCTCATGATCCTCCCTACTTTCCATTAATCTGTTTGTATTTAATATATGCATGGACAAGGAATAAATGAACGGTTCTCGCCTTTATACATTGATTTTAGAAAAGATGTCGTTGTAAATGATTAATTATGAAATCGTTATTAATAAAAAATCTCCACAACAGCTTGCACCATTGCAGAGATTTATTATCACTATAAAGAAATACAATAGCTTTTTTTCCGCATCTTTTAAACTACCTCTTAAAGTTCAATCGTATCACCTGATCTCATCACAACCCCCACCTGATCCCCCTCAAGCAATTCAATAAAGCGCTCTGGATCTTGTTTAATAACCGGGAACGTATTGTAATGAATTGGCACCACTTTTTTAGCTTTCAGTAAATTTGCCGCATAGGCAGCATCTTCTGGTCCCATCGTAAAATTATCACCAATCGGTAAGAAAGCCAGGTCAATTGGATGTCTTTCTCCAATTAATTTCATATCAGAAAACAATGCTGTGTCTCCCGCGTGATAAATCGTTTTTCCTTGAATGGTTATAAGAAGACCAGCTGGCATGCCTGTGTAAATCGAATGCTGTTCTCCAATTTCAAGACCTGTACTGTGGAAAGCTTGGGTGAATTTTACTTTACCAAACGGAAATTGATAAGAACCTCCGATATTCATACCGTGAGTTTGAACACCTTGTGTAGTTAAGTAATTTGCCAATTCCACTGCTGCGATGACAAGAGCATTCTTCTTTTTTGCAAGTGTAACTGTATCACCTACATGATCATTATGACCATGTGTTAGTAAAATATAATCGGGGCTTTCTTGTTCAACGTTTAAATCTGTTAAGCCATTCCCTGTTAGAAAAGGATCGATTAGGATTTCCTTTCCATCGATTGAAATTTTTACTACTGCATGTCCATGATAAGATACTTTCATTTTTATTATCTCCTTTCACTCTCATTCTCTACTATGTATTTCTTTATTAAAACGTTATTTCCTGCTTTTCGCGTATATTTACTTTTTTCGTCATAAGTGCTAACCTTTACTATTATAGATTGCAAGAGGTGAAATCAAGTGAATACAAGAATTGATCAATTTGCACATTGGCTCAACGAACAAAGTATTGATACGGCAATATTAACGTCTACCGAAAATGTTTTCTATTTTAGTAAATTTTATAGCGATCCACATGAACGTTTACTTGCTATCGTTCTATTTCCTAATGCAGAACCTTTCCTTGTGTGTCCACAAATGGAAGTGGAAACTGCCAAACAAGCTGGTTTCGAGCAAACGATTATCGGCTATAGTGATACAGAAGACCCATGGGATAAAATAAAGAAGGAAATTAACAATCGCACAAATACGGTACATAAAATTGCTATAGAAAAAAGTCATATGAATGTGGAAAGATTTGAGACATTACTAAAGGCGTTCCCTTCCGCCAAGTTTATCCAAGCAGAGGAAAAATTAAACAGTTTACGAATGATTAAAGATGCTGACGAACTCCAAAAGCTCAGGAGAGCATGTGAACTTGCTGATTTTGCCATTGAGGTTGGTGTGAATGAAATTAAAGAAGGTGTAACTGAACTCTCCGTTGTTGCAGCAATTGAATATGAACTAAAGAAAAAAGGAATCGAGCAAATGTCCTTTGCGACAACGGTTCTTACTGGTCCGAAAGCTGCTTCTCCACACGGAAGTCCAGATTTAACGAAAATAAAAAAAGGGGACTTCGTTTTATTTGATCTTGGTGTCATTTATGAAGGGTACTGCTCTGATATTACAAGAACGATTGCATTTGGTGATATCGATAAAGAGAATATTCTCGTGTATGAAACAGTTCGTAAAGCTCAAGAAGCGGCTGTGCTTGCTTCAAAGCCAGGCATTACATGTAGTGAGCTTGATTTAACAGCCAGAAGAGTTATAGCTGAAGCCGGTTACGGAGAGTACTTTACTCACCGCTTAGGTCACGGTTTAGGTATTAGTGTTCATGAATATCCTTCAGTAACTGAAACAAACGAACTCGTTCTTTTAGAAGGAATGGTTTATACGATTGAACCAGGTATCTATATTCCTGGAAAAGTTGGCGTCCGTATAGAAGATAGTGTTGCGGTTACGAAAAATGGTGTAGAAGTACTAACGAAATATCCAAAAGCATTACAATTTGTTTAATGCTAGAACCGAGCAAATAAGTGCTCGGTTTTTATTTTCTTGTATGTCTACATTAAAATCACTATATTTTTATACAATTGTAAAATTTTTAACTTTCACTTTTTCAGATTAGTAGTATAATAATAGTATAAGGAGGCGGTATTATGGCAAATTATAAGAAAATAATCGTAGCAATTGATGGGTCTAAAGAAGCTGATTTCGCATTTAAAGAAGCGGTGAGAATTGCAAAACAAAATGGCAGCGCTTTACTACTTGTTCATGTTATTGATTTACGTACGTTCGCAACAATTAATGCATACGACCAATCGATTGTTGAACGTGCTGATGCTTATGCACAAGAACTACTTGAAACGTATAAAAATGAAGCTATAGAAGCTGGTATTGAAAATGTTAGTATCATCATCGAATATGGATCTCCTAAAGTAAAAATATCTAAAGATATTGCACAAAAGTATGAGGCAGACCTTATTTTATGTGGAGCTACAGGACTAAATGCTGTTGAACGATTCCTCATTGGTAGCGTTTCTGAATATATTGTTCGTCATGCAAAATGCGATGTGTTAGTAATAAGAACGAATAAGGCGTAACGTAATAATGATTTTGTCTACTTTTTTTAATATGATTAAAGGTTCCATTGACATTCGGTCGGTTGGAACCTTTTTTAGCTAATAGAAAGTATAAACTTTCCAACTTCTACTTTCCCTGTGCGCTTAAGTTCACAAGGAAGGCTTTAGCAGCATGCATCACAGCCAAAAATCTTTTTTTTTGCGAACGATAGTCACTATTATTTCCAAAAGGATCTAGCGTCCTTGAGTTTTTTTATATAAGTTAACTATTTGCCTTTTCCTCAAGCAAACGATATTGATAAAAATGTTTCGCAAATAGTGTTATCTTTTTTGTAACAGAATGATTGAATCCAGCACCAAATATAATACCAATCAGAGAAGGTCCCTTATCTTTTTTATGATTAATCATAAAAATTGCCCATAACTTTATCGCTTGAATTAACGGTCTTGTTAACCAAGTAGTATTTGTTATTGGCTCTTCTTCATCATAAAAAAACGGATGATTTACGTCCCTTACCTCATTCAACAACTCCATCCACTCTTGTTTCTGAAATCTTCTTGGTAGAGTTGCGCAGAAAAAGACTTTTAACGCCACCATCATTTCAAATGGATGTCTCATGTCATAACCATATGATGCGCCAATCAACTGTACCGCACGTAAATTAATCACAAGCATTAAAGGAAGATCCACTCCAAGTAACAGATTATTTCCAGAACTTGAAATACCACCTTGCAGTAAAGACAGTAACTGATGGTTGGAAATTTGTTGCTGAGCAAAATAATTAAGCTGTTCGATAGGTAGTTTTTTCAAATCGTTTACTGAGTAAACTTGGTTATTTTTCACTCGAGCTTCTGAAAGTAATAAATCAATTTTCTCTGTTAAGTTTTGTGATTGCTGAATCCCATTCTGTACATAAAACAACCATTGATCGATATTAGTAAATATTTTTTCTCGCAATTCAGATGGTAACTTAGAAAAGGTATCTTCTATCCAATAATCATACGTTTTCACAAAATCATTCGTATTCGACGTAAAGAAAGTTTCTTCCCATTCTTGTAATTGCCGGTACAATTCAAGCTCATAATTTGATAAGCCCATCTTGAAACACCCCCAAACGATACTACTTCCGTTATTATATCATATCGTAATAAATCAAGCCCACTTAGCTTTCGATAAGATTGGTTAAACACAATCATCTAGTTCCGATATAGACGACCAAATTGGTCACCTAAAGCCGTTATTGATGAACAAATTACTAAACAAGTTGGGACAAACGGTCGTCTAGTGTAGTATGGTCGTACGAAAATACCGCTGTTTTTGGTGAAAACGCGTTTATAAAACTTCACTATGAACCTAAAATTGTGAGCATTTCGCAAAATTGAGCTCATAGAACTCTTCTATGAACCCAAATTCGAACGAACGACATGAAAACTGGCTCATAGATCCTTTCTATGAACCCGATTTTGACCANTCTACTTTCCCTGTGCGCTTAAGTTCACAAGGAAGGCTTTAGCAGCATGCATCACAGCCAAAAATCTTTTTTTTTGCGAACGATAGTCACTATTATTTCCAAAAGGATCTAGCGTCCTTGAGTTTTTTTATATAAGTTAACTATTTGCCTTTTCCTCAAGCAAACGATATTGATAAAAATGTTTCGCAAATAGTGTTATCTTTTTTGTAACAGAATGATTGAATCCAGCACCAAATATAATACCAATCAGAGAAGGTCCCTTATCTTTTTTATGATTAATCATAAAAATTGCCCATAACTTTATCGCTTGAATTAACGGTCTTGTTAACCAAGTAGTATTTGTTATTGGCTCTTCTTCATCATAAAAAAACGGATGATTTACGTCCCTTACCTCATTCAACAACTCCATCCACTCTTGTTTCTGAAATCTTCTTGGTAGAGTTGCGCAGAAAAAGACTTTTAACGCCACCATCATTTCAAATGGATGTCTCATGTCATAACCATATGATGCGCCAATCAACTGTACCGCACGTAAATTAATCACAAGCATTAAAGGAAGATCCACTCCAAGTAACAGATTATTTCCAGAACTTGAAATACCACCTTGCAGTAAAGACAGTAACTGATGGTTGGAAATTTGTTGCTGAGCAAAATAATTAAGCTGTTCGATAGGTAGTTTTTTCAAATCGTTTACTGAGTAAACTTGGTTATTTTTCACTCGAGCTTCTGAAAGTAATAAATCAATTTTCTCTGTTAAGTTTTGTGATTGCTGAATCCCATTCTGTACATAAAACAACCATTGATCGATATTAGTAAATATTTTTTCTCGCAATTCAGATGGTAACTTAGAAAAGGTATCTTCTATCCAATAATCATACGTTTTCACAAAATCATTCGTATTCGACGTAAAGAAAGTTTCTTCCCATTCTTGTAATTGCCGGTACAATTCAAGCTCATAATTTGATAAGCCCATCTTGAAACACCCCCAAACGATACTACTTCCGTTATTATATCATATCGTAATAAATCAAGCCCACTTAGCTTTCGATAAGATTGGTTAAACACAATCATCTAGTTCCGATATAGACGACCAAATTGGTCACCTAAAGCCGTTATTGATGAACAAATTACTAAACAAGTTGGGACAAACGGTCGTCTAGTGTAGTATGGTCGTACGAAAATACCGCTGTTTTTGGTGAAAACGCGTTTATAAAACTTCACTATGAACCTAAAATTGTGAGCATTTCGCAAAATTGAGCTCATAGAACTCTTCTATGAACCCAAATTCGAACGAACGACATGAAAACTGGCTCATAGATCCTTTCTATGAACCCGATTTTGACCAAATCACATGAAAAACGGCTCATAGAACTCTTCTATGAACCCAAATTTGATCGAATCACATGAAAAACGGCTCATAGAACTCTTCTATGAACCCAAATTTGATCGAATCACATGAAAAACGGCTCATAGAACTCTTCTATGAACCCAAATTTGATCGAATCACATGAAAAACGGCTCATAGGTGAAGATTGAATCTGTAGCGTAAAAGGAACAGGGATAAACACTGCCAGTTACCATTTTCTGGGAATCGAAACCAGTTAGCTTAGTATTGCCTTTTTTTATATTTAGAAGCTTTATTATATTTTCAGTATAAACCTAAAATCCTGAAAATCACATTACCCAAAAAAAACAACCTCCTTCCACATTTACAAGTAAAAACATGGAAAAAAGTTGTTGACGAAAATTCTACTAATAGCTAACCAAGTAGTCCTTGATATGACTGACTTATTTTGCTAATCGTACAACGTCTCTTGCAATCATAACTTCTTCGTTTGTTGGGATGACCATTACTTTAACAGGTGAGAATGGATAACTAATGAATCTTTCGTCACCACGTGTTTCATTTAATTCTTTATCCCAATATACACCCATAAATTCTAATCCACGGAGGACACGTTCACGAACAGTTGAGCTATTTTCACCAATTCCAGCAGTGAAAATGATTGCATCTACCCCGTTCATTTGTGCTGCATATGAACCAATATATTGATGAATGTGATTAGCAAAAATTGTCAATGCTAATTCAGCACGTTCATTTCCTTCTTTAACTGCCTCTTCAATATCACGTAAATCACTAGAAAAACCAGTAATTCCTAATAAACCACTCTTTTTATTCAACACATCAATAACTTCTTCTGCCGTTTGATTTGTTTTTTCCATAATAAATGGGATAATGGCTGGGTCAATATTTCCTGAGCGAGTACCCATTGTAATTCCTTCAAGTGGAGTAAAGCCCATTGAAGTATCGATGGATTTACCACCTTGAACAGCGGTAATACTTGCACCATTACCTAAATGACAAGAGATAAGTCTTAATTCTTCAATTGGTTTGCCAAGCATTTCAGCCGCTCTATGTGAAACGTACTTATGACTCGTTCCATGGAAACCATACTTACGAACACCATATTTTTCATAGTATTCATAAGGTAAGCTATATAAATATGAACTTTTTGGCATTGTTTGGTGGAAAGCTGTATCGAAAACAGCTGCTTGCGGCACATTTGGTAATATTTTCCTGAACACTTTAATGCCTGAAATATTTGGTGGCATATGTAACGGTCCAAGGTCAATTAATTCTTCAATTTCAGCTAATACTTCGTCTGTAATAAGTACAGAGTCTGCAAACGTTTCTCCACCATGAAGCACACGATGGCCAACTCCGTCAATTTCATCAAAGGATTCAATAATACCTGTGGAAATTAGTTGATCTAACAATAATTGAACAGCAACTTCATGATTAGGAATGTCTTGAACTAATTTAACCTTTTCATCACCTACAGATATTGTGAAAATACCGTCATTTAGACCGATACGTTCAACAAGTCCTTTTGTTATTACATTTTCTGCTGGCATTTCAATCAATTGAAATTTTAATGATGAACTTCCTGCATTAATTGCTAAAATGTTTGACATTTCATTCGCTCCTAACTATATGTCCTTCTAAAAATTATTATGTACAGTTCATAAGAAACCATTTGTGTGTGAAACGTTTTACAAATACATACCATCCTTCATTAAACCACTATAGAAGCCTTTTGACAATCATTTTACTCAATATTTACCAGCTAATTCACAAAGTAATTTTATTGTGAATTTTTTAACAACACAAGCCCTACAAAAAGAAAAATACAGATGTAATTGTAAGTAGTTTTACCATTTTTTCCATAAAGAAAACTGAGGGACGCTAGAGACTTTAGGCAACCAAAGAACCGTATTTTCCAAAAAGAAAGAGAGTTTTTCTGTATTGATGTAATGCTGCAAGAGCCTTCCTATTAGCTAACAAAAGCCCTTTAACTTTATGTTAAAGAGCCTTGTTTTCTTCAAACCAAAGATTTATTTTTCCCATAATAACTTCCATTTGTTGCTTATTTGTTAATGAAGGCATATTTACGAGTAATACTTCTTTAGGAGGCTTAACTCCTTCTTTTTGCTTTTGTAAAACTAAAATACTTTTTCCTGCTTCCTTATTTTTAAACATCGAATCTGGTAATTGAAGGAGAGCCTGTATATGTAAATGTTTTTTTATATATGAATGAAGTTTTGGAGCTTCTGGACTTTCGAATAGATTATTTGGGACAATGAAAAATAGATAACCACCATCAACTGTATGTTCACAACTTTTTTCAATAAAAAGATGATGTGCATATGAATGTCCTTGATCTGCTTTTAAATCGTATTCACTAGCTCGAACGTCATCAGGATAATAACCAACCGGTAAATCACAAACAACCGCATCTACCGGGTCAATTAACAATGGGCCTAGGCTGTCTTGACAATCGAGTTGAATTGGATGTTCTTGAAGATTAGCACTTACGTAGGCAAGTCTAATTAGTACATCATCGACATCAACACCATATGCAACAATATCATAATTTGGTAAGTAATTTATCATCGTTGTGACTAAATTACCTGTCCCAATAGCTGGATCTAATAAGGTAAATGAATTTTTTCCTTCCATAAATTTATTCATTAAAAAACTAAGAAAAATACCTATTGAGTCTGGCGTCATTTGATGATTTGGTTGAACATTTTCTCGCATTCCTTTTAAGCAAGCAAGTTGAAATGCTTTACGCATATCTTCTTTTGAATAACTGTTACATGACAAATCATTATAGTATTTTTCTAACCGTTTTTTTGCCATTTCACTTAATTCTTCTTGTAAAACTTTATCTTGAAAAATATTTTCACCGGTTTCAGCTAACGCCTCTAAATATGTGCAATCCAATTCATTCATAAGTAATTCAGTTGTTTCGTTAAATGTTTTAAATAATAATTCAACAGGGGTTAATGTTTGTTTCAATACAGATCCTCCTAATTCGTGCTTATTCCAATCTATTTTATATAATTCTTGACTAAATAACAATCACCCGTGAAAAAAAGAAACCTCGACTAAGGTCCGAGGTTAATTGGTAAAGCAACGTTTATTTCGCTTGTTTCGCTGCTTCAATTGCGGCTTCATAATTTGGATGGTTTGTTACTTCACTGACAATTTCTTTATAGGTCACTTTTCCAGTTGAATCGACTACAAAAATAGATCGTGCTAATAAGCGTAATTCTTTCATATGAACTCCGTATGCATCACCAAAAGAAAGATCTCGATGATCGGATAACACTTGTACACGATCAATCCCTTTCGCTCCACACCAACGAGATTGTGCAAACGGTAAGTCACAACTGATTGTTAAGACTTTAACACCTGGAAGATTTGCTGCTTCTTCATTAAAGCGTCGCGTTTGTGCATCACAAACACCTGTGTCTATAGATGGAACAACACTGATAAGTCGTACTTGTCCCTTACTATCTTCCAACGTTACTGCCGTTAAATCATTTGCTAGCACTGTAAAATTAGGTGCTATATCACCTACATTTATTTCATTACCTACTAGAGTAACTGGTTTTCCGCCAAATGTAACTTGTGTCAAATTAATCTACCTCCAATTAAATTCAATTCAGTACATGTTAAATGTAAACTACAATTATTATCATATACATACTGTTCAAAGCTTTGCAACTTCTAGACTTTGTACATACTATCTTTTTCAATTTTTTCTATGGATATCCTATCGATTAAGGGAAAAAAGAGGTTACCGTTATATGATGGCAACCTCCCTTTCCATTATATATTGTTTTTCCTACAAAAATCTGTGGAAAAATTGATGTTGAAATTTAGTCATGTTTTAAGCTCCTTCAATTCCAATTAAATATTGAAATCAGGTTTTTGATTAGAATTACTACTGTTATTCGACTGATTGTTTTGACTAGAACTTTGATTAGACTTATTTTGACCCGATTGATTTTTTGCCATCATTTGTTGAACTTTTTCAATTGCATTTGGAGCAAGGTCTAGTATTTTTTCCACTAAATGTGTACTTTCGTCAATATGTAACATTTTTACCCCTTGGCTATTTACAATTAAAAATGCAATAGGTGTTATGGAAACTCCACCACCGCTCCCTCCGCCAAATGGTAATTCACTTTCTTTCGTTGTCTCATCTACAGAAAACTGTGATCCTCCTGCAGCAAAACCGAAACCAACTTTTGAAACAGTTAATATAACACTACCATCTGGTGTTTCTACTGGATCCCCAATGATTGTGTTCACATCAATCATGTCTTTTAAATTTTCCATTGCTGTCGTCATCAGGCCTTTAATTGGATGATCAGACATTTTAATCCCTCCTAAATTATATAGATTGTTCCTCACCTGTTGGTCCATTTTTTATAGGTTTAGGACTAGATGAATTCTTTGATACATTTTTCTTCCAAAATCTTAATAATTTTATCCCTGCTAAAATAGCATGCCCTACCTTCACCTGAATCATACATCGTAAATATGTTTCTGAAGTGGCTCGGTTAAAAACTGGAGTGATCTCTAGTTTTGGATAAACTTTTAATGAAAAATAATTACTTATGATACCAATCACATTGCCTTTAAAAGCCCAACCAGCACCGGCAATGATAGCAGCTGAAGCAGCATTACCAGTACCAATTGCTGATTTCCATTCAAATTCAACAATACGCACTTTTTTAAAAAATTCTTTTAAAATATCATATAATTCGTGAATATGATGAAGGACCTGTTTAATTGGTTCAAACGAGGATAAATCTTCCTCATCATCGTGTTGGCCAGTTCCCTCATCATGTTTACTGGATTGTATTTCGTTTTTAGCTTTCAGTTTTTCTGATGGTATCTCGATTCGATACCGAAAAAGTCCGAAGAAAGCTTTAATAAATATGGTGGCTCTTTGTTCATGAGGTTGAAATTTATACGTCGTATCAATTTTGATCCTTGTAAAAATAGCAACAACAAATAGGAAAAGGATAAGTACAATAAGGATAACCAAACTCACAAAAAAAACTTTTAAAAAAGTCATATTTTCCACAACCTTTCAGCCTTCTATTATCGTCAGACTGGTAGGAAAATAAACCCAATATTTGAAAAAAAGAGTTTCACCTGTTACTGTCGAGCATTTCCCATTTACTGTCGAAGTTGATTGACATATTTTTGTCTGAAATCTATTTACTATAGAGGAATACTTTGTTGATACTTATGCGGTAGAAGGGGGGATTTAGAAAATAATGCTTTTATGTCGAGCCCTCAGGCAACCAGAGAGACTAGAGTTCGCGAAAAAAGCTTTTTCGGCTGCGGGCAATGCTGCTAGGGCTTTTCTTGTGCACTTATGCGTATAAGAAAGTAGAATTCGAATATTTATACTTTCCTATTAGCTTAAAAAAGCTGTCTACAGGTAATTCCCATAGACAGCCTTTATCATTATTATGAGACCGATGCATTTTTCAGAAGATAGTTTTCATGAATAACTGTAGTATCTGCAAAATAATCATGTACTCCTTGTTTTTTTGGTGAAAAAGCAACGAAAATATATAGTATTATTATTGTTGCTGATATATACCGACCAATCCACTCACGAAAAATGACCGTTTGCCACGATAATCGTGTTTCTTTTAATGGAATAACTTTTAAACCGAAAATCATTTTTCCTAAAGTTTGATTAAAATATTTCGTCATAAGTACAAAATATAAATAAAACACAAGTGCCGATAATATATTTTGTACGGAAAACATACCCGAATTTTGCTCAACTCCGAGGAACCCTACAATCGGACTTATCACTAATTGTCTTAACGAAACGATCACTAGCACATCTATTATGTAAGCACAAAATCGTATCCAAAAACCAGCATAAGCATATAAATCTACTTGCTGATGATTGTTCGTTAGTTCTAAAGTTTGGTTACTTGCAAGTGTTTCCTTATCTTCTAAGTTCTGTTGATTAGAAGTACTGGCCTCTTTTTCTAAATCAACAATTGTATGATTCGTACGTATTTGATCTTCTGAAAATGGTCTTTCATTATGAACATTTTCTTCTGTACGTTGTTCATCGTCTCTATTCATTTCTCCACTCCCTCCTATTCAGCGTAAAGATACATTAATCTTGGTGAGTTTCGATATGATAGTAATTCAGTTAATGCCTTCGTACTCGAATCTTTTCCAATTAATTTATTCGCAGTTACACCAAAAAGTGAACCGAAACCAAAATCATCATCAACAAACCGGACAATTTGGGCATCTTTTAACTTTTTATCTTTTTTCATCGCTGCAATTGTGTCATCTAAATAACCAAATTCGTCAATTAAGTTTAATTGTTTTGCTTGTCGACCATCATAAATCCGTCCATCAGCAATTTTGCGAACTTCTTCTTGTGGAATCCCACGACCGTCTGAAATGACTTTTACAAAATCTCCATATGCGTTATTAATCATTTCTTGTAAAATATTCTTTTCTTCCTCGGTCATTTTCCTTGTCGAACTCATAATATCTTTATGTGGACCACTTTTTATCGTTATTGTATCAATGCCAAGCTTATCCGCTAGTTCTGTAACATTATAGCTTTCCATAATGACTCCAAGAGATCCAGTCATTGTATCTTTTGCCGCAAATATTTTTGTAGCTGGTGCCGAAATGTAATAACCCCCTGATGCTGCCATTGAACCCATGGAAACATAGACTGGCTTCTTTCTTTTTTTAATAATGTCCACTAGCTTGTCATGAACTTCTGCACTTTCGACAACACCGCCACCTGGTGAATTCACACGTAAAACGATACCGCGAACAGAGCTATCTTCTTCAATAGCCTTTAATTTTTCCATAAACCTTCTATGATTATAGCTTGCAGAATCTACAAAAGAATTTGTATCACCTGTATCTTGAATAACTCCTTCTACATCTAAAACGACAATTCTCTTCATTGGATTTCCATCTTCAATAACTTCTTCTGTAAAATCTGTACTTGGAAACATAAAATTTGTAAATGATTCTTGTCCATCAGAAAACAGTGTTTTAACAATAGAAACACCTGAGGAAACAATAAGTAAAACAGCTGCAATTCCAAGGGCAGCCCAACGTTTTCCGTTCACATAAAAACCCCCAATTCTTTTATATAAAAATAATCCCCAAAAACTTCTCAAAAATCATTATACACGAATTATTTTCCCATTTGTAGGTAAAATAGTTGTTAATTACCATGTATATCATATCGTATTTTTGAAATAGAAAAGGACGGAGGTTCTATCTCCGCCCATAAGCCATATATTATTTACTTATTATGAAAAACGTCCACTCATATGTTGTTGGGCCATTTGAACTAAGCGTTTCGTAATTTCTCCCCCAACAGATCCGTTAGCACGAGAAGTTGTTTCAGCACCTAAGTTCACACCAAACTCTTGAGCAATTTCGTATTTCATTTGTTCTAAAGCTTGCTCAGCTCCTGGTACAAGAAGTTGGTTACTGCTATTGTTGTTTGCCATGTGATGTTCACCTCCTTGTGCTATTATAGTGTGTCGAATTTGAAGGTTTCATTCATCACATGGATAGGTAAATGTTTCTAGAATCGTTAAAAATCCTCCACTTAACGACTTGACAATCTGTTTGAAGTGGGGATATTCCTTCTGATTTTAGAATAATCCAACATTATTTAGATTTAGAGCAAGTCAGCAAATTCATTTTGATCTTCTTCTTGTGCAAATAATGTTATTGTTTCAATATTTTCAACAGCCTTCTGGATAAGTGGTTCATAGTCAAAATGCGTTTCATAGGAATTTGCTTTATCTCTTCTCGGCTTTGTTTTCGGTTGTGCTGGTGAAAATATTGTACAGCAGTCTTCATATGGTCGATTTGAAATCTCTAATGTATCAATTTCCTCGGCAATACGAATAATGTCATTTTTATCAACTGTAACAAGTGGGCGAATAACTGGTGTATTCGTCACTTCATTTATCGCATACATACTATCTAACGTTTGACTTGCCACTTGTCCTAAGCTTTCTCCAGTCACAATCGCCAATCCTTCTTGTTTTTTACGAATTTCATCAGTAATTCTTAACATCATTCTTCTCATAATTGTCATTGCGTAATTTTCATGGACTTTTTCATAAATTAATTGTTGTAATTCAGTAAATGGGACAATATGCAAAGTGAATTGTCCACTTACTCTTGCTAATTTCTTACTTAAGTCAATTACTTTTTGCTTTGATCTCTCACTTGTAAATGGTGGACTATAAAAATGCACTCCCTCAATCGACAAACCACGTTTCATCGCTAAATGACCCGCTACAGGGCTATCGATTCCTCCTGAAAGCATGAGCATCGCTTTCCCACTTGAACCAACAGGAAGACCGCCTGCACCTTTTATCATTTCACATGTTAAATATACTGCATCTTTTCGAATTTCTACTTTTAATTCAAGATTCGGATGATGTACATCAACCGATAAATCATCAATATTTTGGAGAAGATGGCTACCTAAAATATGATTCAGTTCTCCCGAATGTAATGGAAACTCTTTATCCGCTCTTCTCGTTTGAACCTTAAATGTTTTTCCTTGTGCATTGAGTTTTTGAAACAAGTTTAATGCACTCTCTTTTATTGTTTCAATATCTTTTTGAACTCGAATTACAGGGCTAAATGATTGAATGCCAAACACATGTTGTAATCGTTCAGATATTTTTTCCAAGTCTTCTCCGTTTAAAAGAACGTACATCCGGTCACGATTCGCTTTTATTTTTATATTTGGAAAATCACGAAGAACATATTGGACATTCTTTCTTAACTTTTCAACAAAAAGGTTACGATTTCTTCCTTTTGTTGAAATTTCTCCGTAACGGACTAATATTTGATCATATATCATGTTATCCCCTCATTACTGGTTTTAAATTCATTATACTTTGTTCGATTATCTTTAGGGCCTCTATCGCCTCATTCCGTGTGTTTTCATAAGACAGACTCATACGAATTGAAGTAGACGCCCGTTCTTCGCCTAATCCCATGGCAAGAATTGTTTTACTCGGTTCATTCGTTCGAGAAGAACAAGCACTTGTTGTCGAGACATATAAACCATGTTTTTCCAACTCATGAACAAGCACTTCCGCTTTAAACTGATATGCAGAAAAGTTAATAATATGGGGTGCACAGTAGTTCTTTGGTGTATTCATTGTTAATCCATCAATTGCTTCTATCCCATTTATTAATAAATTACGAATCTCTTCCATCTCAAATGCTTTCGTTTCATAATCTAACATACTAAGACGTAAAGCCTTTGCCATCGCTACAATGCCGGGAAGATTTTCGGTACCACTTCTGAACCCCCGTTCTTGACCACCACCGGATAATAGCGGATCTATTTTCAAGCCTTTTCGCATATAAATTGCCCCAGTTCCTTTCAATCCATGAAATTTATGACTGGAAATGGTTGCAAAGTCAAGCATACTTTCGTGTAAATCAAGCGGTACTTTTGTCACACCTTGAACACAATCTGAATGGAATAATATCTTCGGATAGTTTTTTAACATCCGCCCTATTGCCTCAATCGGTTGAATTGAACCAACTTCATTATTTACATGCATAATCGAAACAAGAATGGTATCTTCACGAATCGAACATTGGACATCTTCTACACGGACTTGACCATTTTGATCAACAGGCAAATAAGTAATATCATATCCTTTATTTTCTAATTGTTGACATGTATTTAAAACAGATGGATGTTCAATCATCGTTGTGATGATATGTTTTCCACGATTTCGATATTGTTCCGCTATACCTTTTAATATAAAGTTATTCCCTTCTGTTCCACCAGATGTAAAAATGACTTCTTGATCATCAACGTTTAAAAGTGATGCGATTTGTTGGCGAGCTTGATTTAATAAATTTTCTGTTTGCAAACCTAGATGGTGCACGGAAGAAGGGTTACCGTAATAGTTTCCTGCTGTCTTCACGAACGTATCTAAGACTTCTTTTTTCGGCTTTGTTGTCGCACTATTATCGAAATAAATCAAACGTACTCACCCTCCCTGTTTTTTTCTCTCATTATATCAGACAAATAATAGCAAACAAAAAAAGAAATCACACAGGGTGACTCCTTTATGCTTATTTACATGACTTACCTCAAAATTTCAGCAATGACTAGTTTTCTTGATTAATTTCTTCATTAATCATTTCTTCAATTTTCTTAATTGCACCAGGTTCTACGGCCTCTACTGCTGCTGCCGCCTCCTCTAAAGCACTAGTATAATCATAACGCCTGAACGCTTCCTCTGCAATATCTAAACGCTTGTGAATTTGTGGATATTTTTTTCTATAGCGATTCCCATACTGTATAACTTTTTCAATAAAGTATACATTTTCAATCATTTCTTCTACTTTTTTATATATTTCATCTACATGACCTTCAGCCTTTTGTAATGAATCTTGCACTAAGGGCATTCGTAAAGGTTTTTCCTCTAATGATGTTAGAGCGTCTTGTATAGCGTGGTGAGCCTCAATAAACAATGTTTCAATCTCTTTTGGAATCCCTGGAATATTACTACGTTCCACTTTTCTAGCTGTTTCTTGGAATCGTTTTTTCAAGTGAGTAATTTTTTCACGTGCTTCAAACTCATCTTTCCGAAGTGCTTGTAATGATTCAGTAAGTGTTTGTTGTTTTTCTTCAATATCTTTAATCATTTCAAGAATATCTTCCACTTTATCCTTTACAACTGAATAGGCGGCTGTCGATAAAGCTTCTTCCTTAAGTAGAAGTTCCGACATTTTTTTCAATGTTGAAATTTTATCTTGTAGTTCATTTAGCAAATCTACATCTTCTGTTGAGAGATGGTACGTTTCTTTGACAAGCTCCACTTCACCTTTTAATGTCTCATTTGTTGTCGTGACATCTTCTAATGACTTTTCGATATGTGGACGGTTCGATAGTACAAACTTTCTCGATGAAACTTCTTCTTCTAGAAGTTGGTACATAATTTCAATTTGTTCCTTAATCGCTTTCAGCCCATCGTCAATTCCATCAATATCACCATTTTCAACGTACTGAACATACGATTGAACCATTTCCCCAATTTTATGAATTTCTAGTTCAATTCCTAAATGTTCTAATTGGTATCCTTCTTCAATCATTTCTTCCATACCATTTTTTATTTCTTTTAATTGATTAGGAATGACGTGGTGACACTCATTTAAGTAAAGTGGAATTGTTTCCATTTTCACTTTGAGAAGCTCAATGTCTTTATTAAGATCCAATACAATTGCTCTTGCTGTAAGGTAGTTTCCATTATTTGTTTCCGTTTCAACAAGTTCAATCGTTTCATTCACATGTGCTAAATTTTCCTCTAACTTGCCACTTGCTTTCCCAAAGGCATACCGGTGAGCTAATAACTCTTTTTTCAGCTTTTTATATTGTTCATGAATATTAGCCATATCTTCTTGATTTTTTTCTTCGCTATCGACAATTTCCCGCAAATTCAAGACCATTTCATCAATCTTGACATCAGCTTCTTTTAACGCATTTTCTATTTTTGTATATACTTGTTTTACTTTAGAAAATCGGTATTTCTCAACAAGATCTTCTGCTTCATAAAGTGCTTCTTCCACACTTGGTAATTGTTCCGTTACAATCGAATCCCAAGTTACCCGCCAACGTTCAAAATATTCCTCTGTTTCCCCAGCCATTGTTAGTTGCTTAATTTTTGACACCTCATCAAGGACTGGCCTATTCATTATTTCAATCTTCCATGATTCAAGTCGATCAATATAGGTAAAATGTTTTCGTTTTACAAAATAACCAATTATATATAAAACAATAAGTAGTAAAATAATGCCAATTATGATGGATATCATCGTATGCCCCCTGTCAAACCAAAAACTATCTATATGAAATATATTATAAAATCCTACTAATGCTTATATGATACCATGATAACGACAATTTTTGACGATAAATTTCAATTTTTTTTAGATTTTACCCAAAAATATTCCAACTATAAAATATAGCATAAAAAAAATGGGTTAGACCCATTAAAAAAATTCATCTCTTCAAACTGCCTCTACTTTTTTGTTCGATAAGTAAAAGTCAATCCAGTGGATAATTTGCTCCTTATACTTTTTTAAATAAAACCGTTCTTGATAATAAATATTCCACACTTCAGATGTATATATTGAGTTTAAGAAAGGCATTGTCATGATTCCTTTTAATTGTGTCATTATAATTCCAATAGGGACTTTGTTAAATTCTCCATTTTTTATCCCCTTATCGATAATCGTCTGAAATAAATACCTTTCTTTTCTAAAATAAGTTGTCATCGTCTCACGAACAATTTGAGAATCAATAGAAACTTCTCGCCAAACAAAGCGAGCCAATTCAAAATGTCGATATTGGTAATCCATTAATTGTATAATTGCGTTTTTTAAACAAATTGTAGCTGAATCTCTTTCATATTTCAATAAACAATCTTCTAGAATATGTATATATGGTTCAAAAAAAGAGATAAATGCAAATTTAAGTAAACCGTGTTTGCCTTTAAAATAGTAAGAAATTGTCGATACATTCATTTCGGCGGCAGTAGCTATCTCTCGTATTGACGTTCCAGTATATCCTTTTACATTAAATTCAGATAAGGCGGCTTGAAATATTTTTTCCTTGGTTCTTAATGTATGATTCATTCTCCCACTTCCTTATATCGTTTTATATAAGTCGACCACATGATTCATCATAAAATAGAAATCTTCTACATATTATTAATTATTCGCTTTCATTATCTGACATCCTTTAAAAAATTATCGACAAGTTTTCTGTATCTTTGGTAAAATAAAATAATAAAATGTAGAAATTAGGTGATTTAGCATGTTTGTAGTCGAAAAATACAGTGGAAATAAAGAAGATAATTTCAACTTACTCATAAAACAATTAGAGGCATTAATTGAAGATGAAACAAATGTAATCGCCAATTTAAGTAACGCCTCAGCATTGTTAAATCAATTTTTAGATCGTATTAACTGGGTCGGTTTTTACTTATTTGATCAAAATAAAAATGAACTAGTTCTCGGACCATTTCAAGGTTTACCTGCTTGTGTTCGTATTCCAATGGGAAAAGGCGTTTGTGGAACAGCAGCAAAAAAACGCGAAACAATTGTTGTTCCCGATGTCCATCAATTTCCAGGACATATCGCTTGTGACGCAAATAGTCTATCGGAAATTGTCATCCCCATTGTAAAAAATGATACGCTATTCGGGGTACTAGATATTGATAGTCCAGAGAAAAACCGATTTGACCAAGGAGATCAGCAGAAATTAGAAGAGTTTGTTAACATGCTCGTTAACTATTTGTAAAAACAAATAAAGCAAGTGGTAAAGAACTTTCTCCACTACTTGCTTTATGTTATTGAAATTGCACACGATTGAATATCTATTTAATACAAGCAATCACTCTATTTTTCCCTCTACTTTTGGCTAAATACAACGCTTCATCGGCCCTTTTAAATAGAGATAGTGGACTTTCCTTTTTATTTTGTTTCCAATGAGAGACGCCGCACGAAATGGTTACTGTTGGTTGAATTTGAATAGAAGTTAAATAGACAAGATCATTCCCTAACAATAAACCTTCTTCTAAAGTACTGTTTGGTAAATAAACAGCTAACTCTTCCCCACCCCATCGTGCACCGATATCGTTTTCACTTAAGTTTTCCTTAATAATCGTGGCAATTTGAATTAATATTTGATCACCGATTTGATGACCGAATGTGTCATTGACGACTTTGAAATTATCAATATCAATTAACAGAAAAGTACCTTGCTCATCTCTTTCTATTGATTTTTGCAGCTGTTCATCTAAGTAATTTCTAGTAAATAGATTTGTTAAATAGTCTGTTATAACTAATTTTTCTAAGCGACGGCGTAACATTGCATTTGTAAAAGCAAGCGATGTATGTTGTGTAATGGATTGCAAAAGTTTATACGTGTTGAAAGAAAATGTATATGGGTTGCGATGTAAAACAATGATAAAGCCGATTCGATTTTGATCTTGTTGCAATGACTCTACCATAATAGAGCGAAATGGTGTTTCGACGGATGGATCAATAGACTCATAATTCGCAAAAAATAAAGATTCGTCTTTCGTTTCTAGTAACTCTCGAATAGATTGTAAAAAGAGCGTACTATCTTTCTTATTGAAGTAAGTTGTACTCCCTGGAAGCACATTAAAATCACTATTTTCAAACAATATAATTCCAACTTCTTCTGCATGAAAGGCGGCTTGTAACTCCTCAGCAATGTTATGGACAAGATCTTTGATTCGCAAGTTGGAATTTAGCTTTTTTACGACTTTCGTAATTAATTGCAAATCACTTATTACTTGTCTTGATTGTTGGTATAAATGAGCATTTTCCATTGCACTACTCGCAGCATATACAAGCTTTGTAATAAACTCAATGTCTTCATTCGAAACGACAATTGAATATTTTGCAACAATTTTTAATACTCCATATACACCTTGTTTTCCTTTTAATGGGAAATATAAAAAACGATTTATATGATCAACATCGTTCTCTATTTGATAGTTTCCAGATAAGAAAGTTTGCATAATTACCGAATTGTTATTGGAATAATCTAGTGTTTGAATTGGTAAGTCATTTTCAATATTATTATAGTTTGAAAGGAAAACTTCATAATCCAAATACGGATAGATTTCTTCTAACGATGCCAATACTTTACGTAGAACAGCATCAATATCAATGGAGGAATGAAATTGACTTGTTACACTTTGCAGTAATTCAATTCGTTTATTCTCATTTTTTAACATTAATATTTGTAGCACTTTTTCAAAATACTGATCAATCATATTTGCTAAACATTTCCAAAACGATAATGTGTAATCCGAAAAATCACTTGGCAAATAAAACAACATAAGACCCGTTAAACCATAACCTTCCCGGTATATGATAAGTGTTTTATTAAATGGTGTATGTTGATATTGATAATCATAGTAGTCTATTAAAATAGAAGAATTTATGTCGTCCTTCAAATAAAGATTTTTCTGCCACGTGCCAAAAAAAGATAGAGATTTCCGCTTTGTGTATAGGAAAAACTGGTTATTTTCACTCAGTCGATCTTTATTTACTAAAAAATGTATATGCTTTAGTCCTAATTCTTCTGTTAATGCCGATTTAACAATATGGACATAATCAATTGTTTCTGTATCGTCTCCCAATATTTTTAAACTTGACAAGATTTTATGTCCAAGTTTAAGGATTAACCTTTCTTCAGATTCTTTCATATACCTCACCTGAATAATTTATATTTATTTTAAATGTATATTACTTGAACGGTTTATTACTTTAGAACTAATACTTTTATATCACCTTTAAGCAATAATAACAAGAGTCGACGGTCGCTTGTTAACGGATAGATAGCTTGTAAGATTTCGTCATCAGGTAGTACGAATGTATGTCGTTCATTTTTTAATTTGACGATTGTTTTACCTTTTTCTTCAGTTAATTTATAGGGCAATGTAACTTTTGCCTTACTACGGAAATGATGGTTACGGTCTTCTTTAACTAATAATGAATTGAAATATTCCCATTTTCCATCAAAACGCACCCATACACCTCGAGTTTCTTTGTCAGATTGAAGTTCATTAGGGGCATCAAATATTTCCTTCTTCGATAAAACCTCAAAGTGATACGCATCTAACAAATTGATTCGATAAGTAATTAATAAATGTTTTCCTTTCAAATGTCTATAAAGCGTAATTACTGGAGGATCCTCTGTTGTTTCAGAAACGTGTACAACCGTAGTCTCCAGATCGAATTGGGTATATTCTGTTTCTTTCTGTTGTAATAAAAAGCCTATAAAAACTAGAATAATCGATAAGAATACTAACGTAATACGTAATGTTTTTTCCTTTTTCGTTTCTTTCATATATACACTCTCAAATAAATTGTTTATTTTTCATTATATCATAGATAAAATGAATCATTATAATTATATGGTAGATCATAAACAGTTCGTTGATATTTTGCATATATGTTTTCTTGTTCTTGACATTAGACATGTATTTTCATATAATATACTTTGTGTAAAATATTGCAGCCTATGTGTACATGTTTATTCGTACATTTTGTTGGTCATATAAAGATAATAGGGATCCCGCGGCATTAAATAATCCCTTCCTTTTAAATTTTTAATCCTTTATATGAGCTGTATCGTGTAACCCTCTGCTGCTAGGGCGATGGTACATGAAAACAAAATGGCGGTAAATGATGTGACATCTGTTTTTATTTTACCAAAATAAAAACATAAAGGAGGAGCTTTCATGGCTCGTTATACAGGTTCAAGTTGGAAAGTATCCCGTCGTCTTGGTATTTCACTAAGCGGTACTGGTAAAGAATTAGAGAAACGTCCTTATGCACCAGGACAACACGGTCCAAACCAACGTAAAAAATTAACAGAATACGGTTTACAATTACAAGAAAAACAAAAATTACGTTATATGTACGGTTTAAACGAACGTCAATTCCACAACACATTTGTTAAAGCTGGTAAAATGAAAGGTGTTCATGGCGAAAACTTCATGATTTTACTTGAATCTCGTCTTGACAACCTTGTTTACCGTTTAGGTTTAGCTCGTACTCGTCGTCAAGCACGTCAATTAGTTAACCATGGTCATATTCTTGTAGATGGAAGTCGTGTTGATATCCCATCTTATATCGTAAAACCTGGCCAAGTAATCGGCGTTCGTGAAAAATCACGTAATTTAGCGATTATTAAAGAAGCAATCGAAGTAACAAACTTTGTACCAGATTACTTAACTTTCGATGCTGATAAATTAGAAGGTACTTATAATCGTTTACCAGAACGTTCTGAACTTCCTGCAGAAATTAACGAAGCGTTCATCGTTGAGTTCTATTCTCGTTAATAAAAACACTTTGTATTATTCAATAATAAAAAACCCAGAAACTTTGATACATCAATGTTTTCTGGGTTTTTTATGATTTTTTTGGTTTATTATACACTTGGCGCACAAACTATTTTCTCGGTTTATACTTTTATAAAATTAAAAACATACCAATGAGTAGACAAATAAGCCACCAAATACTAGTAGTTACCCATCAAATTGTTCTGAAAAGAATATTACTCCTATTGTCAGAAAAATTATAAACGTCCATCCGATAAGATTTATCATTCACGTTTTTCTCATAATTTTCTTCCTAACTTTTTTTAGTTTTAATATCTTGTGTATGTTATATTTGGTTCCGGATAACCTGATGGAGACCTAGGAGTTACTGTCATTTTAACACCTGTGATCTAATCCTTAGAATCATGATTGCCGAGTCTTTCCATTATATATCATGTTTATGTAAAATTCAGGCAGTAACACAATTCTACTATAAATTTAAAATAGGAGTGAATACTTTTAAATTTTGAAACCACAAAAAGCGCTACCTTTATTGCAACGCCTTCAAGCTTTCACTTATATTTATTATATATATATCACAGAATTATTTATCTCATTAACCATTAAAAAGGTCTTTTTACTATTATAGGAAATGTATCTTAATGCAATTTTATCTTTAATATGATTATTAAATTCCCAATTAAGGAGCTAGAATATTAATTCCTGTTTGTTGTAACTGCTAAACTAAAATTAACAGTTTCCGCCAGATAAAATTGAACACTTTTTAACCAAAAGTTCTACAGTTAAGCTATTATGAATCGATCAATAATGTTTAACTGGAGGATTGGAAAGGTGGAAAAATTACTGTTGTTCGTTGAGGTACATCAATTAAAAAAACAAGGATTTAAGATTGCTGCTATCGCAAAGAAATTAAATATATCTAGAAACACAGTCTATAAATATTTAAATATGACGTTTGAAGAAGCTAATGAATACGTCATTTCAAGCAAAAGTAGGAGGAAATAGTAAGAACCTTACCATGATAAAATACTAGGTTGGTTACGAGAAAATCCAGACATGTCTTCGGCACAAGTGGAAGACTGGTTAAAGGAGCGATATCCTAAAATACAAGTTGGCTCAAGTACCATTCGAAGCTATGTGAGCGAGATAAGGGATATTTATCATATCCCAAAGGTTGTACGTACTCGGGATTTTGAAGCCGTGGAAGAGCTACCGATGGGTCAACAAATTCAGGTGGATTGGGGGGGGAATGACTGTATATACGCAAGATAAAAAACCAGTAAAATTATATTTTATTACCTTTGTACTCTCGCATTCTCGTTATAAGTATGTGGAGTGGTTAGACAGACCGTTTACCACGAAGGATACAATTCGTTGTCATGAAAAAGCATTTGAGTTTTTTGGAGGGATTCCAGAAGAAATTGTTTATGATCAAGACCATCTGATAACGGTAAGTGAAAATGCAGGAGATATACTTTTAACTGGGCAATTCCAAGCATATAAGCAAGAACGCGGATTTCGTATCTACCTTTGTAGAAAAGCGGATCCCCAAACTAAAGGGAAAATAGAAAATGTAGTACAGTATGTAAAAAAGAATTTCGCAAAAAACAGGGTATTTCCAAATTTAGAGTCTTGGAATGAGAAGTGTGTAGCATGGTTGAATCGAACAGGAAACTATAATATTCATAATACAACTAAAAAGAGACCAGTAGAAGTGCACGCCGTCGAAAAGCAGCACTTAAGAAAGACGCCTAAAATGGGCAAAATTCCCTTATATTAAATCATTAGATGAATTTAAGATAGATGAACAAGCATCCCTAAGCACTTTGGGAAGGAAAGTGTTCAAAATTAATTAGCAGACATTAACATAACAATAAACCTTAGTTTATAATATACTATTTTTTCTAAAAAATGTATACTTTCTTTTTAATTTCTGTTAAACTTAGTTTGATATTGTTACTTCTTAGTGCAGCAATATTTCCTACCCAAACAAGTGCTTCAACGAATTTAAAGACCCATTCAGCATATTTGTATGTTGAAGGGGAAAAAATTAAGTATGATTACACTGTCACAGATGAAATTAGGCAATATATTCTTTATGAAAAAGGTGGTACCACCACTGTGACCTATAACTTTATTAATGATGAACTTTTCATTAATGGAAATAAAGTTACTTTTGAAAAAACAATAACGAAATATGAAAATAATAATTTTACAACATTATCCACAAAATGGATTTATATGGGGGAGAAAAAGGGCAGTACTAAAGTCGCAACTTTATCAGCAGGAGCCTTAGCAGCAGCCCTTGCATCTATATTTGGAGGTCCAGCAGGAGCATTTCTTAGTGCAGCAAGTGTAATTATTAGTTCAGGTGCACCAACAATCTATTACACCGAAAAAAAATGGATAAGACCAGCTGTATCAGGGGCAGAAATAAAGGGTGAAATTAGATATTATAAAGATAGTAAACGTAAAAAACTTATTACTAAAAATACTTATAATACTAGAATATATGATTAATGCAATTTTCAACGCTCATATTAATATTTTCATATCGTTATATTTTAGGGTTCTATAATAAATGTTGGGGTTAATAAAAGACTCAAAAAAACACACGACTCCTAACTATCTTTATATTTGTTTAGTCTAGAACCAAGTAGAAAAATAGAAATCGTGTACAAATAGTTAACTCATCATTGATTATGTGCTAAGAATAGTGTATTTTCTCAAGAATAACTAAAACACCAAATGATAAAAATCCCCCAATTAAAGTCTTTACTCTAATTGGGGGATTCAATAAAACGATGATGGCGAGTAAAATATTTAGTCAGTTAGAAGAATGCTTTAATACTTGATAAAACAACTAATATTCCGATAAAGATTACAAAAGCGTTACTTGCATAATTTTTTCTGTATTTAGCTAATGCAGGTACTTTATAGATTGCATACATTGGTAATAGGAATAAAATAAGCGCTATTAATGGTGCGTTAATCATATCGATTAAATCAAGGATACTTGGGTTTACATAAGCAACAATCCAGCATGTTACAATCATAAATCCAATGATAATATTCTTTACTGTTTTACTATTTATGTCTTTGCCTCGAGATTTAGCAGCTTGTATTATAATATCTTCTAATCCTTCATATGCACCAACATAATGACCAAGGAAAGATTTCGTCACAGCAATAATCGCAATGATTGGTGCTGCATATGCGAATAATGGCATACTAAATTTATTTGCAAGGTATGAAAGAATTGGCAAGTTTTGTTCTTTTGCAAGAGCAAGGTCACCAGAAGTTACGCTTAGAACTGTACTGTATACAAAGAATAATACAACTGAAATCGTAAGGATATAACATACTTTTTGAATTTGTGCAGATTTACGGTCTACATTTTCGATACCATAAGTTTCCCGTTGTTTGACAACAAAAGTAGAAATCATTGGTGAATGGTTAAATGAGAAAACAATGATTGGTAAGATAAACCAAGCCATTCCCAAAAATTCTTTAATTCCCACTCCTCCAGCGTCATTTGTAAAATTACCACCTAAAGTTAAGTTTGATAAATCCCATTGTGGAATTAAATATAAAGATAATAACACGAGTGCTGCAATAAATGGATAGACAAGCCAACTCATAACTTTTACAGTTACATCATGACCAAAGTTTACGATAAAGATAAGTGCGAGTACTAATATTAATGATAAGATAATTCTAGGTGGTGTTGCAATGTGCAATTGGTGTTCCATAAAGCTACCTGTTGTATTAGTTAGCGAAACCGCGTACATAAGCAATATCGCATAAATGGAAAAGAAGTAGACAATGTCGAAAACTGTACTTGCTTTTTTTCCGAAGTACTCTCTAACAGTAGCTGTAATTCCTTCACTAGCTGATTCAGAAGAGTAAATCATTTTAGCCATCGCTCTATGTGAAAAATACATAACAGGGAATGCAAGTACGGTAATTAAAAGTAAGGATAAAATGCCTCCTGCCCCAGCATTAATAGGTAAAAAGAGTACACCTGCTCCAATTGCTGTTCCAAAAAGGCTCATCGCCCAAGTGGTATCTTGCATATGCCATTTATTCGGATCTTTATATTCTTTAACATCTTTAACAGTATTATCATATTCACGCACTTTTGCTGCATTATGACTCATTTTATATTCCTCCTTTTGATGTACGAATGACAAAAATTGTTTACTATTTCACAATAAAATGATAGTAAATGTTTGTTACGATTGGTCTACCGTATTATTGTTCTTCCCAAATATTTTATTTCGAATGGCAACTCCTGTTGGTGTGGCTGCAACTCCACCTAAACCAGTTTCTCTTAATTCACGAGGCATTCTTCTACCAACTCGATACATAGCTTCAACGACTTCATCAGCATCAATGAGGTTGTTTACACCAGCTAATGCTAAATCCGCTGCTACTAAAGCATTTGCTGTTCCTACTGCATTTCTCTTTACACAAGGAATTTCGACTAAACCTGCAACAGGATCACAAACTAAACCTAATAAATTTTGTAGTGCAGTTGAAAATGCATGTGCTGATTGTTCAGGTGTCCCCCCGGCAGCTTCCACTGCTGCTGCTGCCGCCATTGCGGAAGCGCTGCCTACTTCTGCCTGACATCCACCTAGAGCTCCAGCAATACACGCATTGTTAGCGACAATCATCCCAAATAACGCTGAAGTGAAGAGAAAATGAATTTGATCTTCACGACTTAACTGTAACGAATCTTTAATCGTAAATAGTACGCCTGGAATGGTTCCACTTGCCCCAGCTGTTGGCGTTGCACAAATAACTCCCATCGCCGCATTTACTTCATTTGTACCGACTGCATTTTGGACGCCATGCATCATCAAATCTCCAGAAAGCGTTTTTCCTGCTTCACGATATTTTTTAATTTTCACCGCATCTCCACCAGTTAACCCAGTCGGAGAAAACACGCCATCTCCTTCAATACTTCTATTTGCAGCATTTTCCATCGTTTCTAGATTCTTTTCCATCCTCTTCCATACTTCATCATACGTTGATTTTGTTACTTCAATTTCCTGTTCAATCGCTAATTCGTAGATTGGTTTTTTTCTTTCAATTGCTGCATTGATAATTTCTTTAATAGACATATACATATTTGTTACCCCCTTGACGTATTAAAGTACGATAATATTCGCTATATCACTTAGAGTCTCTAATTCTTTCCGTGCAACACTACTCAATTGTGAATCTAGTTCGAAAGCATACAAACACTTTCCTTGCTTTTCCAAATTGATCACATGATTAATTTCTTGTTCATTTGTTTTAAGAATCCTGCGCAATTCAAACTCAAGCGTGCTTTTATCTGAAATCGCTATCAGAATTGGCAATGAACCTTCAGGATGAAAACTAAATCCATCGATTTCAATCTGTTTTACTTTAATCATGCCGCCACCGACTGATATTCCTACTACTCGAATAGATTTACTATCATCTTCAAGATATATATCTGCCGTATTTGGATGACCTGCTGGACTGTCTCCCGTCTTTTCTATAAAGGAGATTTCAATCCCTTGAGATTCTGCTATTTTAATCGCGTCAGGTACCCTACTATCGTCCGTATCAAAACCTAAGATTCCTGAAATAATAGCAAAGTCAGTACCATGACCTTTATGAGTTTCCGCAAATGACTCATAATATTCCACAATAATTTTTTTCGGAAGTCCTTGAAACAACTTATTTGCAACCAACCCAATCGCTAAAGCACCTGCCGTATGTGAACTTGATGGGCCAATCATCACTGGTCCTATTACGTCAAAACAACTTTTATAACTAACATTCTTTTTTTCCTTCATTGTGACTACGTTCATGGCTAATCCTCCTTATTGAAGTTGTTTGTATAAATTTTTTTAACAGTGAAAACATGCGCCTCATAGTGAAAGTGCTTTCAATATTGCCATTAATAACCGGAATATTATCGATTTAAATACTCCTATCACTTGCAAAACTACCACTTATATTTTTACTGATTCATACACGTTGGGTTTCTACTACTCACCCGATCCCTTTCAAACTATGTTTTCATTTTTTTAAAAATACGACCGCTTTCAGAGATTCTCATTCGTGTTTACTGTTTTGAATGTCCCTCCTATATGAATCCTATTAAAATACGAAATTGACCTTTTAATAACTTATTATCTAGATAATGATTTAAACGATAATAAAAGTTTATTGATGTAATAATTTCTTACCACAAGTTAAAATTATCACATAAAAAATCTAGTGTCAATATATTATTGTAAAAAATTATTCTTATAAAAATATTTTCTTATAACATATTGGCTTGTTTATAAAATTTGCTATAATGTGTATGAATAACGTATTTATTGCCAAATTCGTTCTTTATGCCTTGGAAAGCTAAGCTCATCTTTATCCGTCTTAAACTATCTAATCATTTTGTTTTATTTGATAATAATATTTTCTTATCAAAATAAGAAAACTGCATACGTAAATAGACTTTCTTGTAAGTTACTTTAGGATAATTTTTGCAGATCTTGTGAATCTCTTAACATCCTTAACTTTATGATTAAAATGATAATTAAATGAAGGAGGAGTCCTCAATTGGATAAAGAAATTTTTCGACACTATAAAAATATAATGATGTTTTTTGGAGAAATTTTTGGAACCCATCATGAATTTGTTTTGCATGTTTTAGAACCTGATGGAGGGTCCCACGTTGGTTATATTGTTAATGGAGAAATTAGTGGGAGGTCGATGAATAGTCCTTTAACAAACTATGCGAAAAAATTAATCGAGGATAAAGTATACTTAAAAAAGGATTATGTTGTTAATTATGTTGGTGAGGGACCAAAAGGGAAAAAATTCCGATCATCCACTTTGTTTATTAAAAATAGTAAAGGTGAATTACAAGGTCTTCTATGTATCAATTTTGATGCAGAAGTTTATCGAAAAGTAGCAAAAGATGTATTAAAATTAGCTAATCTTAGCTGGGATATTGCCTATATAGATAAAAAGACAGAATTAGAACAACCTGTAGAAAAGCTTACTGATAATATTCAGAACATTATATATTCTGTAATAGACCAAGATATATTAGAATCCGGAGCTCATTTATCACCTGATCAAAAGAAACTCGCTATTTCCAAATTAAAAGAATATGGTGTGTTTGATGTGAAAGGTACAATTAATGAAGTTGCGAAAGTGATGGGAATGTCGGAATCCAGTGTGTATCGCTATCTACATGTAATCAACCATGATTAGAGTATGTTTGATGGGAACGTACAGGTAATGGCGATTTTCCCCCACCTCGCAACTATTGTGAATTCGTCTTACCCTGTCTCTATCCCCTTAGCTTCTTCGTGTCTCTAAAATCTTTAAACGAGCGTATCACTTCTTAAAAGATGAGGCTCCAATAGTCCTTATCTCTCTATATAAAAAAAGATACGGAAGGTTATCCACTCCGTATCTTTTTTATTAACTGCTAGGCTTTCAATTGAAGCTGCTTCTTTTTATTCGATATATTCTTTTCCACCCATATATGGTCTTAACACTTCTGGTATCCGTACTCTCCCATCTGCTTGTTGGTAATTTTCTAATATAGCGGCAACCGTACGGCCAATAGCTAATCCAGATCCATTTAGTGTATGAACAAATTCTGGTTTTCCTTTAGGTTCTCTTCTAAACCGGATATTTGCTCTTCTAGCTTGGAAATCTTCAAAATTACTGCAAGAAGAAATTTCGCGGTACATATTGTTACTTGGTATCCATACTTCCAAGTCATACTTTTTCGCTGCTGTAAAACCTAAATCACCTGTACAAATCGCTACGACTCGATAAGGAAGCTCTAACAACTGCAATACTTTCTCTGCATCATTTGTTAATTTTTCCAATTCCTCATAAGAATCTTCTGGCTTAACAAATTTCACTAATTCAACTTTATTAAACTGATGTTGACGAATTAAACCGCGTGTATCTCTTCCAGCAGATCCAGCTTCAGAACGGAAACAAGCACTATAAGCTGCAAACTTAGCTGGGAGATCGTCTACAGAAAGTATTTCATCGCGGTAGTAATTTGTTACCGGTACTTCTGCTGTTGGAATTAAGAAATAATCTTCTTTTTCTACTAAGAATACATCTTCCTCAAATTTTGGCAATTGCCCTGTTCCTGTTAAGCTTGCACGATTCACCAAATATGGCGGTATCATTTCGGTATAACCATGCTGTTCGGTATGAAGATCTAACATGAAGGAAATTAAAGCCCTTTCAAGTTTGGCACCAAGTCCTTTATAAAATACAAATCGGCTACCCGTTACTTTTGCCGCACGTTCAAAATCAATAATGTCTAAATCTGTAGCAACATCCCAATGGGCTTTTGCTTCAAAATCAAATTGTGGAACTTCTCCCCACTTGCGAATCTCAACATTATCATCTTCTGTATCACCAATCGGTACCGTTTCATGGGGTAAATTTGGGATAGATAGAAGTAGCAAATTCAATTCGTCTTCAATTACACGTAATTCATCATCCAATACCTTGATTTGGTCACCAACTTTGCGCATCTCAACAATTAAATCTTCAGCATCTTTATTTTCTTTCTTTAACTCAGCAATTTGAGCAGATACATCTTTTCTCCTTTTCTTTAACTGTTCCGTTTCAACAATTAAATTACGACGCTTTTGATCTAGGTCACCAAACTTTTCTAATTCTGACAAGTCTTCACCACGGTGCTGTGTTAATTTTGCTTTTACTTCATCAAAGTTTTCTCTAAGTAACTTTATATTAAACATTTTTCCTTCCTCCTTTTCATTTATTAAAAAATGGTATAAAAAAAACTCCCATCCCAATAAAGGGACGGAAGTTTTGTTTCCGCGTTGCCACCCAAATTGCAAGTATTTTTAAAATACTCACCACTCACAAAGATAACGGTTAACCGGCAGTACCTACTTTCGTGCGTTCAGTACCACTCTCAAGGATGGATTCACAGGTATTTTCTACTGATTTCCACCAACCATCAGCTCTCTAAAAAGAAAACTCACCCACTACTATTTCCTATCATCGATAAAAGTATGCGATTATTTTATACACATTATATCTGAATAATTTCTAATAGTCAAGCACCAAATTTAGTATATGTTTTAACAACCAACTATATAATCACATACTCGGGTACTCCGTTCGTCAACAACCTATGACTAAAGTCACAATGGTTCTCGGATAAAATCTAAATCGTTAATTTTTGTTCTATTTTATTCATTTTGTCGTATAAGCATAGAAAACTTTTATTGATTAGGAACAAAGCACACTTCTTTACCCTAAAATGAAATTCGAATTCACTCATATGAATAACACAACGGATAAGCTTCGTATGAATGGACTTGTCCATTTTTTGTTGTTTAGTTTTTTAGGTGTGGATGTGGCAAATGATTCCTTCAATTCGATTGGACATGAAGTGAGCGTATATCTCTTCTAGAGGACCATTTTATCCTTTTTTACTGCGATTGGGGCGTCTAGAATCCTTGCGTAAAGAAAAGGCACGCAGATTCAATCTACGTGCCTGTTTAAAAAATCTATTATACATTTTGTAAAACGAAGTTCATTAAAAATAACCCTGCAATGATATATAAAGGAATGGAAACTTGTTTTGATTTTCCTATCGCTATTTTGACAATCGGGTAAGAAATAAATCCAAACGCAAGCCCGTCCGCAATACTATATGAGAATGGTATCATAATGATAATTAAAAATGCGGGAATAACTTCCGATAAGTCTTGTAAGTTGATATTCTTCACATTTTGTAACATTAATCCACCAATAATAATTAAGATTGGCGCAATAGCACTTCCAGGAATAATCGTAACAAACGGTATAAAAAAGATTGATAGTAAAAAGAGCAGACTTGTGGTAATCGAAGTAATTCCTGTTTTTCCTCCTGTTGTAATACCAGCTGCTGTTTCTACTGTCGACACCGTTGGACTTGACCCACAAATACTACTAATAATAGTTCCTAAAGATGTTATCCGAAAAGCAGTTTTAAATTTCTCTGATTGATTAGATAACTTTAATTGTCCACTAACAAGACCGATATTTTCAAATACAAGTACCATTGTTAAAGAAAATACGGCAATCCAAAAAGTTGTCGTTGTAATACGATCAAAAGACATACCGAAAAAGACGGTGTGAAAATCACTAATTGAAATAGCTGAGGATTGACCAATTTGACTCGTATCAACAAGACCGAACATCCAAGCAATGACCGTTCCAATAAAAATGGAAATCAAGAAATTTGCTGGTACATCACGTAAAAATAAAATAATGGTAATGACAAGTGTTATTAAAAACACGAGCACTTCAATACTCGTAAAATCACCTAATTGAACTAATGCATGTTCCCCTTTTACGATTAACTGACTTTTCTCCAAGCCAATCAAAGCTAAAAATAAACCAAGACCTACATTAATGGCCGCTTTTAATGATTCTGGTATGGAAGCTGCTAAAACGGGAGCTAATTTTGTAAATGCAATAACGACAAATAACACACCTGAAACAAATCCAACTGCTAACGCTTCTTGCCATGTGAGACCCATCGAGTGAACAAATGTATAGGTGAACATTGCATTTACACCCATGCCTGGAACGAGGATTAATGGTAAGTTTCCGAATATCCCCATTAGTAAACCCGCTACTACTGATGTAATAATTGTAGCCCAAACAGCACCTTTAACGGGTATCCCAGCATCTGCGAGGATTGTAGCATTTACTGCAATAATATAAACGATTGTAAAAAATGAAACACAACCTGATAAAAGTTCTGTTTTAATCGTAGAACCTTTATCGTAAACACCTGTGAGGTTATTAATTTTTTCTTTAAACATCTAATCCTTCCTTAAATTTTTAAAGTATTAATTCCCTCACCCACCCAGTCTTTTACAAAAGACTAAAAAAAGACAACCTACTAAAAACTGCTCAATGCATTCATAGTAAATTGTTTTTATTGTACTACCTTCCATTATAAAACGATATTGTTAATATGTCCACAGGTTCTTATTATTTACCAAAAACTCCTGGTGGTAACTTGACAATTTTCTAACTAAGGACCATTCAAAATGATTGTTACAAGATTAGGGAGGTATAAACGGAGGAAGGACCCTTCAACGTATTGGAGGGTCCAAGCAATTATGTACCGGTGATGTGCTACACTAATGATACTGCTTTAAATAGGAAGACAGTTCAGCTAAACCTTTTTCTAAAATGTGTGTATGGGTGCAGTAGCCGAGGCGGGCATGACCTGGTACATCAAAACGATTACCTGGAACTAGTAATACCCCTTTTGTTTTTAATAAATCTATACAAAACTCTTCTACATCAACTGGAATATTTAATTTGATAAAAGAAGTTGAAACGGCTTTTGGAAAAACTAACGAAACCCGCGTTTCATTGTTCACCCATTCTTTCAAGAGTGCTAAGTTTGTATAAACAATATCTTGATTTCTTCTTAAGATCGCTTCTTTATTTTTTAACGTATGCACGGCTAAATAATCATCAAAGACCCCCGCACAAATCATTGTATAATCACGATATTTTCTAAAAACATTTGCGATTTCACGATTACTAGCCGTCCAACCAACACGAACACCTGGTACGGAATATGTCTTTGACAAACTATTCGTCGCAATCCCTTTATCATATAAATCAACAATAGAAGGGATATGAACATTCGGATCGAGTGGTTTATATACTTCATCAACGAGCACATATGCACCGACACTAGCAGCGATTTCGACAATTTGCATTAACATTTCTTCATCGAGAACTGTTCCAGTAGGGTTATTCGCATTATTTAAACAGATCATTTTTGTATCCGGTCGAATGAGCCTTTTTAATTCTTCAATATTAGGAATCCACTCGTGTTCCTCATCGATTTCCCAGAAGGTGACTTCAGCCCCCATTGAACGTGGTATATCATATAATTGCTGATACGTCGGGTGCATCGCAATAACGTGATCCCCTCGTTCTATTAATGCATAAAAAGCAAGTAAGTTTGCACCCGTTGCTCCATTTGTTTGAAGAATATTTTCTGGAGGCATATGTTTATATAATTTACTTACTTCTTGTTTAAACTGTGGTGACCCTTCAATCCAACCATAGTCCATTTTTTTCTTTATTATTCTATCATAAAATTCATTTGGAGAAGTCCCATCAATTCCGATAATCTCCTCTAATGTGAAAGAAGCAATCGAACTTCCTGCTATATCATAGCGTGCATCATTTTCCCAAACATTTAACCATTCTTCTACACCGAATCTTGGTATTTTCATATTGTATAACCTCTGATCTTACTAATTTTGAAAACTATGTTTATATTTGCACAAAACCCGTATAGATTAACCCAATTGCAATTAGTGCACCAACAACAATATGCGCTGTTGCAATCCATTCATTGGTAGATAACACAATTTCCTCACCATCTTCCCTCCGAGCTTTTATATAAAAATAGACACCAGGAATATAGGCGATAAAACAAATTAATAGATAGATAAGTCCTGATAGTAAAATCGCACTAATTTGGAAAACGAACGCAATCATTCCAATTACGAACTGTTGCTTTTCACCTTTCATATGCCGATTTTGATAGGAAATTTTTATTTGATATAACGTAACAAATAAATAACAAATTAAGATTGAAGCTGTACATAATGAATAGGCAAAGTTATAAGCTTTATCAGTAAATAAAAATGTAAAAACAAATAATTGGACGAGTCCTGCCGTTACGATTAACGCAAATGTCGGTGCTCCTGCCTTATTTACATATTTAAAAGCTTTTGGTAATAACCCTTTACGTGACATTAATAGTGCTGTTTCTCCTGGAAGCATTGTCCATGATAACCATGAACCTAGTAGTGAAATAATTAAGCCGATATTTATAAATGCTGCACCCCAAGGACCGACAATACTTTCAAAAACATATGCCATCGAAGGTTGTTTCATTTCAGCCAACTGCTCTTGTGACATAATTCCATACGGGATGATTGAAGCCATTACATAAATTGCTAAAAGACTTAATACCCCAAGTACAGTTGCCTTACCTGCATCACTCTTTTTTTCAGCTCTTGTAGATAGTATTGAAGCACCTTCAATCCCTACAAAAACCCACATCATCACCATCATACAATTACGAATTTGACTCATTACAGCATGTAGTTCAAAGTTATGCGAAACGGTACCCCAGAAATTTGCTGTAAATATATCCAATTTAAAGGCGAAAATACCGAAAACAATAAAAACAAATAATGGAGTTAATTTACATATCGTAATAACTGTATTTAATAATGCGGCACTCTCCACCCCTTTATTAACAATAAAAGTTAGTGACCACATAAATAGACTGGCTAAAATGATTGACGGAATATTTTGCCCATCATCAAATATTGGGAAGAAGTACGCAAATGCATTCATCATCATCGTTGCAAAAGCGACGTTTCCAAGCCATGCAGACAACCAATAACCCCAACCGCTTATAAATCCCCAAAATGGACCGAACCCAGCTTCTGCAAAACTAAACATCCCTACTAAATCCGGGCGTTTACTTATTAAGTTATTAAAACTCAGTGATAGCATAAGTATACCAAGTCCTACAATAAGCCATGCAATTAAACTAGGTCCTACTGCAGAACCACTTGATAAATCGGAGGCAATTCCGAAAACTCCACCACCTATGGAGGAACTAATAACAAGTGCGGTTAATGAAAATAAGCTGATTTTCTTTGATGTTGTTTCCATAGACTTCAAATCCTTTAATATTAATTTATGGGGAAAATAGGTAGAAGGTACAATCTATCAAAAAATCAACTTGTACCTTCCACACCACCTCTATTTTTTCTTTTATAAGTTTATCACAATTTAAAGTCTTTATCACTTATTTTTTTAATTTTTATGCATATTTTTACATAATTTTACACCTTATGAAATAATTCTCGTTCCATATTTTCCTTCCATTGCATCTACCGCATGTTCCAATGATGTAATAATTGCTTTTCGTCCAGGTTTCGATTCGACAAATTGAACAGCAGCTTCAACTTTTGGTAACATACTCCCTTTTGCAAACTGTCCTTCTTCTATATAACTCTTTATTTCTTCTACACTTACTTCTACTAACGCTTTCTGATTAGGTTTATTATAGTTGATAAATACATAATCAACACCAGTAAGAATCAGGAGTATATCAGCATCAATTAACTCAGCTAACTTTTCAGAAGCATAGTCTTTATCAATGACAGCTTCAACACCGATAATTTCCCCATCATTTCGATAGACAGGAATACCGCCTCCACCTGCACTGATGACAATATTTCCGTTATCAACTAGTTTTTTTATTATTCTATGTTCTAAAATACTAATTGGCTTCGGGGACGGTACGACTTTTCGCCATCCTCTCCCTGCATCTTCTATAAAAACCGCCCCTGTTTCCTCCATTTGTTTTATCACTTCTTCCTCTGTATAGAACGGGCCAATTGGCTTGGAGGGGCTTTCAAATGCTTGATCGCAAGGATCCACCTCAACCCGAGTTACAATTGCGACAACATCTTTGTCCATTTTATTCTTATGAAGAACGACATCTATTTCATTATCTAACCAATAGCCAATCATTCCTTCACTCATCGCTCCGCAAGTATCTAAAGGCATTGCAGGTGTTTGACTGCAATCAGAATTAATTTGTTGCAGAAGAATATTTCCTACTTGTGGACCATTACCATGTGTAATTGCCACTTGATACCCTAATTTAACGATTTCAATTAACTGGTTTGCCGTCAGTTTTAATGCTTCTTGTTGTGCACTTGCAGTTGCCTCACCGGATTGGATAGCATTTCCACCTAACGCAATAACTATTCGTTCTTTTGTCATCGCAAATTTCCTTTCTATCACTCTATTTTTATCGAAACACTCATATCTTAAATACTAATTTTCCCCATAAGAAGCGCTATTAAAGCCCATAATCCAAGGATTGCAATAATGAACATCAAGGCTTTATCTAATTTCGTTTCTTTTACTTGTATTTGATTTTCCTTTATCGTCCATTTATACAATATAATACCTGGTGCATATAACAACATCGTTAATAATAAATAATCAACACCAGCTGCATAAACGAGCCAAATCCCATAAACACTAGCAATAATTCCGATTATTTTATCTTTCCTCCGACTCCTATCTGCCTCATACGTTTCACCAGTAAAAGTTAATTTTACTTGGTAGAACGCTGATAACATATACGGAATTAAAATCGCTGATGATGCGAGTGAAAACATAAAGTTATATGCTTTATCAGAGAATAATAATGTGATTAAGAAGATTTGTACTAAACCGTTTGTTAACCATAATGCGTTAACAGGAGCTTTATTTTTATTTTCTTTCGCTAACCATTTCGGAAACATTTTATCTTTTGCAGTCACATAAGGTAATTCAGCCGCAAACATTGTCCAGCCAAGCCATGCGCCCAATACAGAAATGATAAGACCGAGATTAATAATAATTGCTCCCCACTTACCGACAACGTCTTCCAAAATATAGGCCATTGCAGGATTAGGTAATTCAGCAAGTTCTTCCCTTGGCATAATTCCTAGTGATAATAGTGAAATAAGAATGTATATAAGAAGTACACTAACTAAACCGATCACCGTAGCTTTACCGATGTCAGAACGTCTTTTTGCCCTTCCTGACATAATGACGGCACCTTCAACACCAATAAATACCCATAATGTTACTAACATTGTACTTTTAACTTGTTCACCAACAACTCCCCACGAGAAACTACCATCTCCCCAAAAGTCAAAAGTAAAAGTATCCCATTTAAATGCAATAATTGCAATTATGATAAATAAGAAGATAGGGATTATTTTTGCAATCGTTGTAATTGTATTAATAAATGCTGCAGAATGAATACCGCGTAAGACAAGATAGTGAACAAACCATAAAGCTACAGATGCACCAATAATTGAGGCTACATTTTGGCCTCCAGCAAATGTTGGAAAAAAATATCCAATCGAAGCGAATAACAATGTTGCATATGCTACGTTACCTAGCCATGCGGATAACCAATAGCCCCATGCACTGTTAAATCCTAGAAATGGTCCAAATCCATCTTTTGCATAGCTGTAAATACCACTATCAAGGTCAGGTTTTCTACTTGCTAAATTTTGAAAGACAAAGGCTAATGCAATAATACCAATTCCCGTTATAACCCAACCGATTAAGACAGCACCTGCATTCGCGCCAAGAGCGATATCTCCAGCAAGATTAAACGCTCCCCCACCAATCATCGAACCGATTACTAATGCAATTAATGCAACTAATCCAAGCTTTTTATCTTCACCCATTTGACTCACCTTCTCTTTAGTTTGAGGAGAATATGTTCTCCTTGTTAATCAAATGCTACAAGAATTTGGACCTCATAGTTTTCGAGCTTGTAGATGGGCATCCTCTCCAATAGATCACGACAACCTGGCAGAGACTATAAGCCGACGCGATGTTTGTCACTTCGTAAAACTATACTTTTATGGGGCTTTAAATCTCTTTTTCCTCTTATTTCCGTTTGGGTTGAACCTCCACTAACAATTTTACTCATTCATCCCCTACTACATTGAGTAGGGGCAATATGGTTGAATCCATTTAAAACTTTCCATTTGTTGCTGCCATCACGGCTTTAATTGTGTGTAATCTATTTTCAGCTTCATCAAAAACAAATGAATTTTCACTTTGAAATACTTCATCCGTTACTTCCATTTCGGTTAAACCAAATTTTTCATAAACTTCTCGGCCTACTTGTGTTTCTAAATCATGGAAGCTTGGTAAGCAGTGTAAGAACATAACATTTTCATTACCTGTTTTGTTTAGCATTTCACGATTTACTTGATATGGAAGTAATAATTCAATTCTTTCTTTGAATTTATCTTCTTCTCCCATAGATACCCAAACGTCTGTGTAAAGGACGTCAGCACCGGAAACAGCTTGATCAATATTTGATGTAACCATAACTTTAGCATCTGTTTCTTTCGCAATCTTTTTAGCATAATTAACGATTTCATCACTTGGTAATAATTGTTCTGGAGAGCAAATCCGTATATCCATTCCTACTTTTGCTCCACCAATTAATAAACTATTTCCCATATTATTTCGGCCATCACCAACATAAACAAGTGTTACACCTTTTAGGTGGCCAATATTTTCTTTAATTGTTAAAAAGTCAGCTAAAATTTGTGTCGGATGGAATTCATTAGTTAGTCCATTCCAAACGGGCACACCGGAATATTCTGATAAAGCCTCTACCGTTGATTGATCAAATCCTCTAAATTCAATTCCATCAAACATCCGACCTAGTACAATTGCTGTATCACGAATCGATTCTTTCTTGCCAAATTGTATATCATTTTTCCCTAAATATTCAGGATGTGCCCCTAAATCAACACATGCAACAGTAAATGCACAACGAGTTCTTGTTGATGGTTTTTCAAAAAGTAATGCAACATTCTGTCCTTCCATATAACGATGAGGGATACCGACTTTCTTTTTCTCCTTTAAATCAGCAGCTAAATCTATTAAATAATTGATTTCTTCTCCTGTGAAATCTTTTAATTTTAAGAAGCTTTTTCCTGCTAATGGACTCGTTTCGGTGGCAGACATAGTAATCCTCCTAATTTGGCAAAAATTTTTATAATGCTGATAAATAGCAACATGTACCTATTTATCAGCATTGTTAAACTTGTCTTTCTTTTAGATGTCGTTACGAACAAGGGGCATACTCATACAACGAGGGCCCCCACGTCCTCTTGATAATTCCGAGCTTAGAACTTCGATAACTTCAATACCATGTTCTCTTAGTAGCCTATTCGATACATAGTTCCGATCGTAAGTTACAACTACACCTGGAGCAATGGCTAATGTATTTGATCCATCATTCCATTGTTCTCTCGGAGCAGCAATCACATCACCACCACCACAAGGAATTAGTGCAACTTCTTTTAGCCCTAATACTTCTGCCAATGTTTCCATTAAGTTTGTTTTATGTGTAATTTTAACCGTTTCTTCATTCGGACCTTTTTCAAGAATATATATATTCATGTTTCCTTCTGGTCCTTGAATTGCAGGGTGAATGGTAAATTTATCATAGTCAACCATTGTAAACACAGTATCTAAGTGCATAAACGCTCTTGATTTTGGAATCTCTACAGCTACAACTCGTTTAATATCACTTTCACGATTAAACACATTTAGTGCAAAACGTTCAATTGCTTTCGCCGCTGTTCTTGCACTGATACCAATGGCAATTGTATCTTTAGATAATACGAGTTCGTCTCCTCCTTCCATCGGATAATCAAAATCTCGGTTAAACCATATAGGAATATCATGACTAGCAAAACGTGGATGATATTTTATTATATATTTCATAAATAATGATTCACGTCGTCTAGCTGGTTCCCTCATTCGATTAATTGTTAATCCATTCCCAATAGTAGCAGCTGGGTCCCTTGTGAAATATAAATTTGGCATCGGATCTAGATAAAATGGATAATGGTCTTCTAACATTTCATATAGATGTGTTTTCTTTTTTGTCTCAATTTCCGACTTACGAACACCAGCCATAATTTTTTTAATCATTTCTTCAGTGTCATACGAGAATAAGTATTCATATAAATTAGTAAAAGAACCATTTACACTAACACGTGATTCAGTCAATAGATCAGTAACAAATTGTTTTTTAATGTCATCGGTGTAAAGTGCCTCCGTTAATAATGTTGTTAAATAGAGCACTTCAATTCCTCGATTTTTTAAGGTAGAAGCAAAGTAATCATGCTCTTTTTGAATAATCGGTAAGTATGGGATATCATCAAATAATAATCTGTGTAAATATTCTGGGGTAAGATTTTCAACTTCTTCACCTGGACGATGTAGCAAAACTGTTTTTAATTCACCAATTTCAGAAGTAATATGAAGTGGATGTTTCAATTGAATACCCTCCTTAAAAATTATGAAATGCTTCTTACAGTTATTATCTTAATAGAATTGAAGTTTTGTTGTTGTGAAGGCGCTAACAAGTTAAATATGAAATTTCTCTTGCCTCCATTATGGTGGCGGTTACATAATGAGGTGCGCTACCATCACATCATTACTGTGGATAGATTCACACCGTTTCCGTGGTATATTTCACAAAATAGAAAGCGCCTACATGATTTCGAGTTTTTAAGTCGATTCACGTAAGCACATGAATATACATATAAATAAACATTTAAGATAACAAATTATAAAACTCACTGCACTTTATCTTTAAAATAATTCACATCATGAATGATTATTTGACGTCCTTCCATTGTCAGCAATCCATCGCAGCGTAAGTCTTTAAACACATGGGACACCGTTTCTCTTGATGTACCAGATATTTTTGCGATTTCAGTGATTGTCATCGGCACATCAATGACAACATCATTTTCTTTTGGAATGCCAAATCCTTCTAATAAATAGGTGATAGATTGTTCTACTTTGTCTTTTACGTTCGATGTTGTAACTGTTTGCAATCTTCTTTCATGCTGTTCTAAAATCCTTGATAAGCGGTTTACAATGTAAAGTAACTGCTCTTTATTTGTCTGTACGAGCTCTTCAAATATAGTAGTAGGTATATAATAAACCATAATATCTGTTAATGCATATGCAGCGTAATGATAGTAAGTATCTTTAAACATACCGCCATAGGGGAATAAGTCATGGGGCTTTACATAATCTAAATAGAGCATAGTGGCATCAGCATTCGTCTTTTCTAACTTGACATAACCTTTACTTAAAAGGTAGATTCGTTCTCGGGGGTCACCAACAGTAAATAATAATTGATTTTTTTTATACGTACGTTGGAATAATTGCTTTTTAACCCTTTCCAATCCTTCATCTGTTAAGTGTGACAAAATTGTGAATTTAGTTAAATCGTCCACTGTGTTCTTTACCCTCATTTAAATACCTCCAAGCATAAAGAATATCATCATATCCATTTCATCCTTTTAAAATAGTAAACTATCATTACATTACTATCGTAACATGTTTACAAAACACTTCAGGCGGTTTTATTTATCTGTTAAAAATTAGACAAAGTTATTATGACAAGAATTGGATAAAATGAGTCGGATTGCCCTTTGGAAGCGGCAAATAAATTCCCTTTAAAATAACAATACATATAAAAAACCCGAGCAATTGCGAAACTCCAAATGATCATTCGCATGAAAAGTTCGGGTTTTCCTATAGCTGGAATACTTTTGTCCCTGCTTCACTATTCTTTTTAAAGAAGTCGATTTTATAAAAATTCTTAGTCTTCCCAAAGCTCCGCCATTAAGTCTTCAATTTCCTTCCGACGTTTCTCTGTTTCACTCTGATCGATTGTATAGGTGTTATTTTCAAAGATAATCACATCACCGACTTTTACATTTTTCGGAAGATATCCCTTTTCAATATCAATCATTTCACCTGATTCTGTTTCACAGACCGCTAAACTTCCTTCAAATCGATCAAGTATAAGTTTCATTCCGAACACCTGCTTATAACAATATTTTCTTAAGTAGTAAAAAATAGTTGAAATCATTTCAATGGAGTTAGTTTTGCACTGAACGAGTGGCGTTAAGTTTAACAAGCATATGCGGATTTCTTAAAAGCTTTGCCTATTTCATAGAAAAACTTAATGCAACTTGTGCAATGCAAAAATAGTTCTTTCTCCTTCCATCGGTCACAATCAATTATAAGTGTTCAATTTCGTACGACAACTTATTGAGGTACAAAAGAAGTTGTTGTATTATATGTCTTTCCTTTATATGTGGCACTTACATCAATAGTAACACGGTAACCTTTTAGTGCTCTACCAATTTTGACAGGCAGTGTTTTGCCAACTTTCCCTGAATAAGTAGTATTTGTTGATTTATAATGAAACACTGCTTTATAATTTGTGCCGCTTGGTAAACCTTTAACCGTTAAATTTACTGTTCCGTATTGTTTCGGTTTCGTCGTATTTAAACTCGCTGTCAATTTATAACTAGTCGTTGGTTTTGATTTCGATGTTGATGATGCTGAATTTGTTACAGCTGGTTTCGTATTAAATGCAATTGTTGATCCGTCAGTTTTTGCAATAATGGTCCCTTGTTTATCCGTCCGATAAACATTTACTTTTGCTGATTTCAATCGGTTAAGCACTTCAGAAGTTGGATGGCCATAACTATTGTTTTTCCCATCACTTATAATGGCATATTGTGGCTTTACCTTATTTAAGAACTCTGGGCTTGTTGAAGTTTTCGCTCCATGGTGACCGATTTTAATAACGTTTGCTGTTAAGTTTTGTTTCGAATTCATCATATCTTTTTCAGATTTTGTCTCTGCATCGCCAGTAAATAAAAATGATTTTTTTCCGTAAGTCATCTTAACAACGGCACTCCAGTTATTCAAATCACTTTTACTATATGCTTTCACGGGAGCTACAAAACTAGCCGTTACTCCTTTAATTGAAAGTTTTACCCCCTTTTGTGCAGTCTTTATCGTTTTCTTTTCATTTTTTACCGCAGTTAAAAAGTCTTTATATGTTTGTGACGTATGGCTTACTTTTGGCGCATAAATATTTTCAACTTTAAAAGCCTTTAATACATTATCTAAACCACCAATATGGTCTGCATCGGGATGTGTTGCGATTAAAACTTCAATATCATCTACTTTTTGTTTCTTTAAATAATTTACAACATCATTGCCTTTAGAGTTGTTTCCACCGTCAATAAGTATATCTTCTCCATAAGGACCTTTAATATAAATTGCATCACCTTGTCCGACATTTATAAAATGAACGGTCATATATCTTTTTGTCGCAGCATCACTTTTCATCGGAGTAATTCCTAAAATGAGTGCCACTGAAAGTATGATTGCCATCAACTTTTTAAACACTTGATTTCCCCTCTTCCTTATCAGATTATTGTTCATGTTAAATTATAAAATAAATAAAAGCGAAACACGATAAAATTTTCAAAAATAATATTTGTAGATTTTTGGAAGTGGTTTCTATGCATGATTTATTTGTGATTTAGTCAAAATAATAATGAAAAGTCAGGGCTAGATCCTTTAGTCAACCAAGAGACTAGAGTTCGCGGAAAAAACTTTTTTCGGCTAATAGGTTATGCTGACGAAGCCTTCCCTATGCGGTCATCAGTTATGAGAGTAGATATTAATTAAATGATACTAATAAGGTGGTGAAGATAATGACGAAAAAAGGAATTCAAAACTCAAGTATTGAACAACTTCGTAACGACCATCAAGAAGAAACTGCATTTATGATTGATAATCCGAAAAAAGAAAAAAAAGGCAAGAAGAAATAAATTGGCGATTATAAAGAAAAGTCCTTCACTTTATTGAAGGACTTTGAGTTATTTTTTTAATTTTTGATTTAACCTGAAATATTCATAGCTACAAATCCCATTTGATAAAATTTGTTAAATTAGTTGAACATAACGGTATTTAATTAAGAACCGTAGCCAATTCATAAAATAACTGAATTTTCAATAGAACAACTCTGGTATTTTGGGCATACTTCCCCCTTGACTGAAAAATTTATTTTTTTCAGTTATGAGAAGTATTCTATTGGTCATTCCAATTGTAGTTTTTGAATTCGATTCAGTACATCCCAAAAGAAATTTTGATACACAAAACTCGATGATAGTTTGAAGTAAAGGGATCTGCCTGATTTCACGACTTTACTTGCCGCTTTAATTAACCGAGTACGTATCGTATCAATTTGCATAGTTTTTTGACCTTCCGGAAAACAAAGAGTTCGTAACCAATTGGTCAAATTATATGCAAGAAGTGTTAACATCATTTTTACTTCGTTCACTAGAAAAGCGTGGCTATTCATATGATCAAAGTAAAAGCCATTTTTTGCTTCTTTGATATAGTTTTCCATCGTCCCTCTTTTTTGATAAGCTCGGACGATATCTTGAGGAAAAGCTAATTCAAAGTTAGTAACAAAAAAGGAATGGGTAAAGAACAGCTCACCTGCAGGACGTACCGATTGAATAATCACCCTTCTTGGTTTTGACCATGATTTTGCTTGGTAAATCGTTTCTTCATAATAGGTTTCCGTCTTGGAAACATCTAAAGGTGCGGAAGAAGGATGGTATTCCTTCGCTAAACTTTGTAGTTGTGAATTCGATTTCAACCGAATAATATACAAAACAGATTCTTCTTCACACAGATCGTATAATCCCGGAACAGCAAACCCACTATCTCCACGAAGAAACAGGGTAGTTTCCGGAAACATTTCGTTATAATGTTTAATGAGAGGCCGAATAAATTCCACCACACCATTTGATGTATAAACATTTCCGGGACGGAGTTGTGCTTTCAAAAAGTCACCAGTCGCACCATCAAAGGCGACTAATGGATGAAAACCCATCGTGCCATAATGAGTATTATATGACGAAGATTCTTGGTCCCCATATGTATCCGAATGAGTCGAATCCAAGTCGATAAATAACTCTTTCGATTGTCGAAAACAATGAATCTTATCAAGCATTTCTTGGTTAGCCAGATTTAATTGTTCAATTGAATCTTTATCAAATCGTGTATAAAAGCGAGACAAACTGGGCTGGGAAGCAAGTGTTGGAGTTTCAATGATTTCCTTAAACACAGGATCATGAGTCAACTGATCAGCCGCATCATCTTCCGCATACCCGGCAATGATTTGATAGACTTTTTGACGTAACAAGTTTTCATTTGAATGAAGATAATATTTCCTTGAATCGTTAAGTCTCAAGTACTTAACTAAAGTCTTTGAAAAACCAATTTTTTCATCGAATTCTCTAAAAAGAAACTCACCTGTATCGGAGGAAAGAGAACCTCCATCATTTGACAATTTAATTTTATGATTGAAATCAAGTGTTTTTTGCGTTAAAGTAACCATATAAAGAGTCCTTTCTGTTTGGTTTTTGTTTTGGTTACTTTAACTTTAACAGAAATGGATTCTTTTTTCATTTTTTTAATGAATTACAATAAAGCCGAAAAGGCTTGGTAATCCATAAGTTATAATAAGTTTCTGAATTTCTGTGAATAATTCAGGTTTAAGTTTTAAGATTCAGCTAAGACTTTTCGACTTTATAGTTTTCCATTATACCTTGTATCCAAGACTCATATAGATCTTAACCATAAAAAAACAGCTAAAAGATTAGCTGTCCATAGGTCGTTCCTTCTTCAGAGCTTTTTACTAATATCAAATCTCCTCCAAGGGCATTTGCAATCATTTTACTTAACGGTAATCCAAGTCCGACAGTTTATGCGGCTTGGCGGGCTAATAACATATTCATTCGATCACAGGCTAATTTCGAAGTATTGTAAATAAGTGTTACAAGCTCAAAATGAACTTTTGCACGTTTGCCTGTTCGATAACAGACAGTATTGAGTTGAAAATATTCCTTTAAATAAGCATTTACACGGTCTACAGCAGTTCGATGTTTAAATATATTTTTCCATGCATTTGACCCACGTAACAGAATTATATTCATATCTTTTTATATTACACAGTACATACACGTATACTGCAAAAAAACTAGATTGAATAGAGTTAATTGTACTTAACATTTTTGTTTTCCTATTAATAGGACTAGTTAGACAAGAAGATATAAGTGGGTATTAATGAAATGTACTCTAAATTCATTATTTTTTACTCCCAATAATTGACACAGCTCCAACAATAATTATATACCATTAAAATTGCCATATATAAGAAAACGGAATGCTTTTCACCCCTAAGAAAGTTAATATAGTAAGCAATAAAATAACTAAAGCTAAAATGACGTTTGATGAGTAAGCATAATTCTTTAACATATTTACAATTGTACCTCAGGAGTCTTATCTTTCTTGGATTTAACTTTAACGATATTTGTTATAAATAATATAGAGGATACTAATATTCCAGCTATTATCATCTCTAAAGATAAACTACGTTGAAAACTATATGACTGATTAAAACACCAACTAATATGCCCACAGCACTATAAGCTGAGGTCCACTGTTGTTGTTTTTTACCATGTATTTCGCAAGTGAAAAGTGAGCCATTTCGCAATTTAATTTTGAGCCACCTCGAATTTATTTAAATTCATCCAAGCCTTTGTTTCTTTCATTCTAAAAGATGGCCCATTCATATTAATAACATGTGACTTATGTGTAAGCCGATCCGTTAAGGCAGCTGTTAAAACTGGATCATGAAAGATTTCTTGCCATTTTAAAAATGGTAAATTGCTTGTAATGATTGTAGACTTTCTCCCTGCACGTAATGATAAATGCGTAAATAATAGTTCTGCTCCTTCTTTATCAAATGAGATATATCCAAGTTCATCAATGATTACTAAATCATATCTTTCAAATTTCAATTCAAATGAGCGAAGAGTTCTTTCAGATTTGTATTCTTTAAGTTGATTAATTAGAGATGGTACTGTCGCAAAGAAGACTTTATATCCAGCTAAACAGGCTTCTATACCGAGTGCTATAGAAATGTGCGACTTCCCCGTACCGGGTGAACCTGTAAAAATCACATTTTGTCCTTCTTCAATAAACTTTAACGTTTTTAAATAAGGTAACTTTTGTCGGGCCTGATCAGGTAAAGAACTTTCAACTAATTCTTCCAATAATTTTTTCTGTGGGAAATTGGCTGTACGTATTCGATTCTGTTTCGACCGTATCAGTCGGTCGCTATGTTCTTGATGAAGCACCTGAAGTAACACTTCAAATGCCTCATCCGGTTTTTTGAAATTACTTTCATCATTGACCATCCTTCGAATACTAGGCAAACGCAATTCCTTACACAGCTCAATAATCTCTTGCCTTTTATCCATATAAGATATCTCCTTCTTCAGATTGATCAAACATATCTGCGTAGGCTTTTAGATTTCTTTCTGACTGTTTCATGATGTCGTCCTTGTTCTCATCAGTTAACTTGTCAGTATTGGTTTGCTCACAGATGAATTGTATTCTTTCTGTAGTGACAAAACCAAAGCGAATATTATTTAGTTTCTCAATAGCTTCTAACACTTGCCCTAAATTATCTTTTTCTTGAATATATAAAAGTAACTCTATGAAGTCTTTTTCATTTCCTGTATAATAATTGGTGTATATCATTTTAATTTCATCCGGTGCCTGCTTCAAACATTCACTTTGAGCTATGGCACCTTTTTTCTTTTCAAAGGTTTTTAGATAGTGATAAATATTCATTTCCCACTGATGTAAGCCCCAATTCCGTTTGTGTTCTGCTACAAGCTCCCCATCGATAAATAGTTTGATTTTTTCAGCTCCTACTTTTGCTTTAATAAATTTCCCAACATGTCCTTCTGGCACAGAATAATGATTCTGTTTTATGACAACTGTACTATACTTATCCACCCGACATTCTATTAACTCTGCAACGTCAAAAGGAGTTATTGCTGGCTTGGATACAGACCTTTCGTGTTCCATTAATTCAATGTGTTTTAATAAATGCTGGTGATGTAACTGCTGGTTGATTCTTATTAGTACCCTTGTCAAATGTTCCTCTGCCTCTTTTAAACTTGTAAATTTATAATTTGATGAAAATGCCTTTCTACGAATGTACTCTACACTACGTTCAACGTGGCCTTTTTCATTTCCCTTTCTTGGTTCACATAGTCGAATTTTAAACCCATAATAATCTGAAATATTTTTCATACCGTCGGTGATTTCCCTTTCTGATCCTATGAACGATTTAACCACAGTCCTCATATTGTCATAGGTAAATACCGTAGGGATAAAACCAATGTGTTCAATAAATAAGGAATGGATGTCTAAAACACAAACCATGGTTTCAGACTCATAGATTTTCGCAAATCGATAATTACTATGTGCTAAAGTGAAAACCGCTAGGGAATAGCTTCTTAATTTTCCATTCACCTCGATTTTAATTTCTCCCCAATCAAATTCCACTTCATAACCAGGTTCGCAATTTCTACGTATGAATACCTCGTTTTTCTTTGCTAGCTCCGTGTTTACAAAATTACGTACTGTGGTATAACTAATTTCACACCCTTCCTCTATCAACTTTTCATGCATATCAATGATTTTCATTTGTTGTTTACCTAAATTATTCTCTCTTTTCCACTCATTTTCTTTTATATATCCTCGAATTTTCTCGATAATTTCATCACTTAATACTCTTTTCCTACCAACTCTTTTTGTGTAAGTTGGTGGTTTTATAATCTCCTCTGGTATTGGTAAATTTCGAACATCCGTTAACTTACTATTTTCGAACTCCTTTATATATTTTTTTACTGTATTTCTAGATTTTTTCAATTCTTTTGCAATCTTCCTCTGACTTTTTCCCTCCAAATGCATCTTTATTATTTGTTGTTTCACATTCAAAGTAATCACCTCTGATACTCCCCCTAACAATAATGTCAGGGTTATTTTCTATCAAAAGTGGCTCACTTTTCAATTAATAAGGTGGCTCAGTTTTAGATTAACATATACATTACCATCCATCATTATTCCTCCTCTACTAATTTAAAGACCTTTTCTATAGGAAAATTTAAGTATTTTAAAATTTTCAGGGAAAGTTCAAGACTTGGGTTGTATTTATTATTTTCACACAGTCTACAGCTAATTTCGAAGCATTATAAACTAAGGTTACAAGGTCAAAGTAAACTCGATAACGAACATTATCTAGTTGGAAGTATATCTTTAGATAAGCATTGACACGTTCCACAGCTGTACGGCGTTTAAAAATCGTTTTCCAAGCTTTTGATCCACGTGCTGGCGCTGTATACTTTCTAATATCAGTGATGTTCACCTTATATATCTTTTGGCATACACCATCATTAGCCAACGGACAGTCCTTACATTCTTTGGGACGTGTATACTTGAGTGTTTGGTATTTCGAATCAAAACTATCATAGAAATACGAATGTTCACGGAAACAAGTTGGTGCGAAATGTTTATCAAATCCGACTGGTTCAGGTTCATTACGCTTGTTATAGGCAATCACTGATTGTTAAACCATTCGATGAATCTGTTCATAAATTGGTTCACAATCGTATCCTGCATCCATCGTTTCAAACGTAAAGTAAAGTTGACAGTTGAACACGTTCATGAATGCCTTTTAATAAAGGTATCGCTGCCTTTCCATCATTTAAGTTTCCAGAAGAAAAAAGAGATTGAAGAATGTATTGACTTTTTGTACCCACAGCTAAATGTGCCTTAAACCAAAAAACGTTCTTTCCTTCTCTGTTCTTCTTTACATCCCACTCAGGGTCTTTTAGGAATCTCCGTACGATGTTGTTCTAAAGGAACGTCCTACTCTCTTCAATTTTCTTCTCAAAAGAGGAAGATTGGCTTCACGTTCAGCTTTTTCATCTAACCATTGTTTTCTCTCCTCTTTCGATTTGCGCCCACGTTTCTTAGGTTCTGTTTTTTGCTTTTCTTCTATTGGAGGCGCCTGATCCTTAGCTTCGAAGTGGGTCGAATCAATAGCTACGGTAACATCGGAAATAAAGCCTTCTGTGATGGCTTGGGAAAGGATTATTTCTTGAACTTTTTCAAGAACATTTGATTCACTTATGATTGTCACCATTCTTGAATAGGCAGCTTCTGACGGTACTGTATCAGATCCCAAAAAACCGCAATCAAGACGAAAAATCATATCATTTTTTAACCGTTTAACCAAATCTTTGATAGACGGAATTCGTTCTGTTAAACGGGCAATTAATGAATATATCATAGCGGCGTAGTTCAGCTCAACAGGTCTACCAAAACGTGATTTCTTCGTCATCACAGCGAAGATTGGATCAATATTGATAGCTGAAAAAATAGCATCAAATCGTTGGGTAGGTTCTAAATCGTATCAGTTCTGAGGAGTAAAAATTTTTCGTGGTAATTCAAATATCTATCCCCCCTAAAATCACCCAAATATATAATAATTTAACTAATTAGATTAATAAATGAGCCGATTTAAGGGGATTTTATTGTGGTTACCAGAAAAGAGAGAAGAGAACGTGAAAAGAATGTTAATTATTTTTTCGAGTTCCTTAAAATTCAAAAACGTTTTTTCAAAGACTTGGTTGATCACCTAAAAAATATAGTAGATCACCGACATCAAAGCTACATAACGTATGGTCCAGGGGTCATTTTATTTACGATGATCTTGAAAAATATGACTGGACTGAAATCAATGAGAACGATGAGTAATCGTTTCAATAAAGAAGAATGTATCAAAAATGTTGAAAAGGTGTTGGGTTAGATTCCCTTGAAGAACTCCCTCATTATGATACAATCAACGACTTTTTCTCTGGTTTAGATGTGAATGAACTAGAGAAAATCAGAACTTATATGATTAAAGAGTTATTGAAAAAAATCTTTTGAATCCTATCGAATGGAAGGAAAATATTGGGGAATCGGCATTGATGGAACAGGGTTGCACACCTTTTGTGACAAGCATTGTGAACATTGTTTAAGACGGGTATATACAAATAGAGAAACAGGAGAAAAGACTGTTCTTTATATGCATCATGTACTTGAAGCCAAACTTGTCGTGGGTGATATGATCTTCAGTATTGCCTCTGAATTTATCGAAAATGAACCAGAAAATGTTTCTAAACAAGATTGTGAACTTAAAGCATTTTATCGGTTGGCAAAGAAAATAAAACAAATATTTAAAAGGCTGCCAATTTGTATCTTAGGAAATAGCCTCTATGCATGTGAAAAGGTATTTAGTCTGTGTGAAGAGTACAAATGGAAATATATATGCAGATTTAAGGAAGGAAGAATAAAAACAATCTCGTCTGAGTTTCAGGCAATTAAAGTGTTGGAGCAAAGCCGTCATCAACACCAAGCATTTTGTTGAACACCTAAAATTGATAAATTTACTCTTCATAGCTGTAAATCGTATAATCTTGTAGGTCTAACAGGCTTCCTTGTCGTATAAAAGTCATAGGGAGTCTTCCACCAGTCAAATTAGTTTGAATGGTACTTACTAACTTCGACATTTTGGGGAGGTACTCCTTTTTTTTGCTTCTCGAAGCCCTTGAAACTCTAAGAGTTCAAATTATGAAATTCATTCAAATAGATAATTAATCACTTTTCAATATCAATTTCATCTAATATTTATATTGATTAGATTATTTATAAATTATAAAATTCTTATACAAACAACTGATTCGAATGTAGTCATAGTTAGCCTTACTTTATCTTACCAAACTGAAAATGAGATGAAAAGATACTTCGCATAGACCCACTCCAACGAAGCTTCACAGTTTGATAACAAATAAACCAACATAAACACAGATAACAACTATCCAACAATTTTTATGATTTTAAGTTTTTTTATGAGAGGAATGATGAAAATGAATCCAACACCACAAGTGATTAGTAATGATGAAAAAGTAGCGAACGAATATGTAAACCAAGTATTTGAAATTGTTAAAAATCGAAATCCATACGAGTTTGAATTTCAACAAGCAGTAAAGGAAATTTTTGACTCCTTAATTCCACTTTTCGCTAAAGATCCTATCTACATGAAACATAATATTTTAGAACGTATTGTAGAACCAGAAAGACTTATCACATTCAGTGTACCGTGGGTTGATGACCAAGGGAATGTTCAAGTTAACCGTGGTTTCCGTGTCCAATTCAATAGTGCTCTTGGACCATATAAAGGTGGTCTCCGTTTCCATCCGTCTGTAAATAGTAGTATTATAAAATTTTTAGGCTTCGAGCAAATTTTCAAAAATGCATTAACTGGACAACCGATTGGCGGCGGTAAAGGCGGTTCAGATTTCAATCCAAAAGGAAAATCTGATCGTGAAATTATGCGATTTACTCAAAGCTTTATGACTGAATTGTACCGTTATATCGGCCCCGATGTCGACGTTCCTGCTGGAGATATCGGTGTTGGTGCGAAAGAAATTGGTTATATGTTCGGGCAGTATAAAAAATTACGTGGTGCTTTTGAAGCAGGTGTGTTAACTGGAAAAAGTATTGGCTTCGGTGGTAGCTTAGCAAGAAAAGAGGCAACTGGTTACGGTCTTGTTTATTTTGTACAAGAGATGTTAAAAGATAACGGACTTGATTTTGAAGGAGCAACAGTTGTTGTTTCGGGATCTGGAAATGTCGCGATTTATGCCATTGAAAAAGCCCAACAATTCGGTGCAAAAGTTGTCGCTTGTAGTGATTCAAACGGATATATTTATGATCCAAACGGTCTTAATCTCGATACAGTGAAACAATTAAAAGAAGTAGAAGAAAAACGAATTCGAGAGTACGTGGAAATCCACCCAGGTGCTGAATATTATGAAGGTTGCACAGGTATCTGGTCGATTCCATGTGATATCGCGCTTCCATGTGCGACACAAAATGAAATTGATGCAGAATCCGCAAATACGCTTGTCGTAAACGGAGTAAAAGCTGTCGGGGAAGGGGCAAATATGCCTTCAACGATTGAAGCAGCACATGTATTATTAGAAAATGGTGTTCTCTATGCACCAGGAAAAGCTGCAAATGCTGGTGGTGTTGCTGTCTCTGCACTAGAAATGGCCCAAAACAGCATGCGCCTCTCATGGACGTTTGAAAAAGTCGACCAAAAACTACATGAAATTATGCACAACATCTACTTATCAAGCACTGAAGCTGCGAACGAATATGGTCACCCTGGCAACTTACTTGTCGGTGCCAACATTGCCGGATTCAAAAAAGTAGCACAGGCGATGATCTCACAAGGGGTTGTGTGATAAATGTGAAATGGACTGTTAATTCTAATCAACTAGAAACAGTCCTTTTTTTGTTTTGTAACAATATTCCTAGCATTTGTGAAATTGTTCACTTATTAATTTCAAAAAAAATAAAGCCTAATTTGGCTTTTTATTGTTGGGTTAACCGTTCCATCTCAACTTCCAGCTTATAAACCCTTTTATTTAATACTTCTGTTTTGTGATCGATATATGTTTCTAACCCCTTTGCATACTGGCTGAGACTAGAAGAAATATCTTTAGTTACCTGTTGCTTACTTTGTTTAATTTCAACCAACAATTCCTGTTTAACATTCTCTAAACCCTGTTTAACATTCTCTAACCCCATTTTAACATTATCTAAATCTTTTTTAACAGGCTCAATTTCTTCTTTTATAATAGTTCTTAAAGCTTGTAATAACTCTACATCCATCACCCCTTCTCCCCTCCTTTTTCTCCTATTATATCACCTATTTTGAAAAATAAGCATATAATTTTCAAGTCCTATTCGTAATTTGATCCGCTTCGTACAGTGGTAATATCCAAAACTAGTAATTGAAATACCGGTTGACATTCTCGGGATCCACCTCAAGAGATGAGCGTGTGAAAAAGTCCAATACTTTTCAAAAATTTGGAGTTCAGGATTTTCTAATACGGATTCAAATATTTGTAAAAAAGATTCAACCAGGTTTTTAAAAATAGTTAAGCTAACCGAAAATCTGGTGGAAAGACTTTTAAAAAATAAATACCAAAAGGCTCACGGCTTAACACCATGAGCCCCATCTTCATTTAACTTATTCCGATATAATCAAGTAGTACTTCTTCTTCCCTCTCCGGATAATCGTAAATTTCCCTTCAATCTTATCTGTATTACCTAACACATAACCCACATCAGTTACACGATCTCCATTTATATAAATGGCACCGTTTTGAATGTCTTCACGCGCTTGACGTTTAGATGGGGAGATTTTTGCTGCTACGAGTAAATCTACTAAGCCAATCTCTGCCTCTGTATTTGTGTAAGAAGGAACATCTTTGAAACCTTGTTCAATTTCTGCACCATTTAATTCTTTAATATTTCCGCTAAATAGTGCTTCTGAAATTCGGATAGCTTGGTTTAATGCTTCTTCGCCATGAACGAGTTTTGTCACATCTTCCGCTAATGCTTTTTGTGCTAGCCGTTTTTCGGGTTGTTCCGCTGTTGCTTTTTCTAATTCTTCAATTTCCTCATGTGATAAGAAAGTGAAGTATTTTAAGTATTTCACGACATCACGGTCATCCGTGTTAATCCAAAATTGGTAGAATTCATACGGTGTTGTTTTTTCGGGATCAAGCCATACAGCATTTCCTTCTGTTTTCCCAAATTTCGTACCATCTGCTTTTGTAACGAGCGGAATCGTTAAACCAAATGCTTTTGCGTCTTCTTTTGACTTCCGAATCAATTCAAGACCTGCCGTAATATTGCCCCATTGATCACTTCCACCAATTTGAAGTCGACAATTTTCTGTTTCATATAGTTTTAAAAAGTCTAAAGATTGAAGGATCATGTAACTAAATTCTGTGAAAGAAATACCTGCATCAAGACGAGATTGGACCGTATCTTTCGCAAGCATGTAGTTAAGACCAAAGTTTTTACCTATATCACGTAAGAAAGTAATTACATCCATTTGACCTGTCCAGTCATAGTTATTTGCCATCATCGCTGGATTTTCGCTCCGATCAAAATCTAAAAAGCGTGACAATTGGTTTTTAATACTTTCTACCCAACCTTCAACTGTTTCTTTTTCATTTAATGTACGTTCTGCCTTTTTACCACTCGGGTCACCAATTAATCCAGTTGCTCCACCTACGAGTGCGATTGGATGATGTCCTGCTAATTGAAAGCGGCGAAGCATTAATATAGGTAGGAGATGTCCAATATGAAGACTATCAGCTGTCGGATCAAATCCACAGTATAATTTAATCTTTTCTTCTGTTAAAAGCTTTGTTAACCCCTCTTCATCTGTTATTTGATTAATGAGTCCACGGTATTGTAAATCTTTTAGTAAATCCATTTCTATAACTCCTTTATTAAGTAAATTTTTTCAAAATAAAAAGCCCCTTCGAATGAAATCGAAGGGACGAATCTTATCGCGGTACCACCCAACTTGAGGATACAATACAATCCTCCACTCTAATTGCTAACGGACAACCGTTCACTGCTACTAAAAAAATATTCACAGTGAAAGCTCAGAGGCGTAATTCATTTTTCTATTTGTATCGATTTTCACCAACCATCGACTCTCTAAAGAACAGGGATAGAAAAACTACTAGCTTCTCATCATTGCTTAACATATTCAATTTATTCTCTGAAACGAGCTGATAGAACAACATCTTTAACCTATTTTTAGCATATTCATAAAAATATGTCAAACATTAGTAAACAACTCATAACTAGAAGTCACGAGGGTTCTCGACATAATTCTAAAAGAGAAAAAAGGTTGAAAAAGAAAATCGGCAAAATTCGCGAAAAAACAAAGTAAGTTCAATTTATTGTATGTTATAATGGACTTGATTTTAGGAGGGCTGTGAATGAGAGAATTTTTCAATACATGGTTGACAAAAATGAAGCCGATTAAAGAAACTTTAGTCGACCCGAAGACGGCAAAAATCTTTCGAATTACGTATTCTGTTATTTGGAATTTCATTTTAATTTTTTTAATTTTCCTAATTATCGGTGGCGCACTAGGTTTTGGGATAGGTGCCGGCTATTTTGCTTCTCTAATAAAAGATGAACATCCACGTACGTATGAAGAGTTGAAAAAAGATATATATAGCTATGAAGAACCATCCGAATTATATTTTGCTGATAATCTTCGAATTGGTTATCTTAGATCAGATATTATTCGGGAAGAAGTCAGTATAAAGGATATATCTGACTATGTTAAAAAAGCCGTCATTGCAACAGAAGATCAAAATTTTGAAACGCATGAAGGTGTTGTACCAAAAGCTGTATTACGGGCACTCTTTCAAGAAGTGACAAATTCTACTGTACAGACTGGTGGAAGTACATTGACACAACAGCTTGTCAAAAACCAAGTTTTAAGTAATGAAGTATCTTTTGAACGGAAGGCAAAGGAAATACTACTCGCCTTACGTTTAGAAAAGTTTTTCAAGAAGGACGAGATTCTAGAAGCTTATTTAAATGTTTCTCCATTTGGTCGAAATTCATCTGGGCAAAATATTGCCGGTGTGCAAGCTGCTGCAAAAGGGATTTTTGGTGTTTCTGCAAAAGAACTGAATTTACCACAAGCAGCATTTATTGCCGGATTACCGCAAAGCCCTTTTGGATACACACCATTTACGAATAAGGGAGTACAAAAAAGTAAAGAAGGACTAAAACCTGGGTTAACTCGACAAAAAATTGTATTAAAACGAATGCTTGAAATGAAGTTTATTACTCGAAAAGAATATGATGAAGCAGTAAAATATGATATTGTTAAAGATTTCATCCCACCACAAAAGTCAATTATAGAGAAATATCCGTATTTAATTATAGAAAGTGAAAGACAAGCGATTGCGGCATTAATGGAATCATACTATAAAAAAGATGGATATACGAAAGAAGATATTGAAAAAAATACCGTTTTAAAAAAGCGTTATGAGACAATTGCTGAAAAAGACCTTCGACAAAATGGTTATAAAATCTATACAACAGTCGATCAAAATATTTATGATAAATGGCAAAATATTATCGATCAATACAAAAAAATCGTACCTTATCAAACAATCCAAGTGGAAAATTCTGAAACAGGAAAAAAAGTTAGTGTCAAACAACCACTTGAAGTAGGTGCGATGTTAATCGAAAATAAAACAGGGAAGATTATTAGTTTTGTTGGTGGCTTAGATCATAAAAGAGAAAATTATAATCATGCAACCCAAGGGGAACGTTCAAACGGTTCGACAATGAAACCACTTGCCGTTTATGGACCTGCCATTGATATGGGGCTTGCATCACCAGGGACAGTGATTGCAGATGTTGATCATGGGATGAGAGTAGGTGGAAGACCGTGGCCACAAAACTTCTCACGTCGATATTATGGTCTCACATCAGCTAGAACTGCATTAACCCATTCTTATAACGTATCAGCGGTTAATTTGTATCAAAAAATTATGCCAAACGATCCGGTGCAGTACTTAGAAAAGTTAGGAATTGGACGATTAACGAAAGCAGATCATGAAAGTCCTGCTCTTGCATTAGGTGGCCTTACAAATGGGGTTACTGTCGAGGAAAACACGAACGCATACGCTGCATTTGGTAATAATGGATCATTTGTTGATAGTTCATTAATTGACAAGATTGTCGACAAAGATGGAAACATTGTTTATGAACCAGAGAGAAAGGCGACAAAAGTTTTCTCTCCTCAAGCGGCTTATCTAACCGTTGACATGATGCGTGATGTTGTAAGGCGAGGTACAGCAGCTGCCTTACCTGGACAGTTAAAATTTTCGACTGACCTTGCCGGTAAAACAGGGACATCTAGTGATACACATGATCTTTGGTTTGTCGGTCTAAATCCAAATGTTACGTTGGGAGTGTGGATTGGTTTTGATGTACCAAATACAATTCCTAGTTCTGCACGAAAAAATCACCTTTCGTTATGGGCAAAGTTAATGAATGCTGCTTATGATGAAAACCCTGATTTAATTGGGGCTAGTGATCGATTTCATATGCCGGGTGGAATTGTAAAAAGATCTTACTGTGGTATATCTGGTCTTCTCCCTTCAAATGCTTGTGCAAGGGCTGGAATGACATTATCTGATTACTTTATTGCTGAGCATGTACCGACAAAGGTTGATAATAGTTTAATTGATGGAACCTACGTCACGATCGGAGATAAAAAATATGTTGCACTTGCCTCTACACCAAGTGAATTTACATCGTACGGTGTTATGCTCAACCCAGATTTTGTTAAACAAATTGCACCTAGACTCACGGATGTTAATCAGCTCATACCATCTACAGCAAATTGGAAAAATGTATTTATCTCAACGGCGAAAATGTCTGAGAACGGAAAAGTTCCAGCTCCATTAAAGGCGACGTTGTTCGGTAACAAAATTAGTTGGAACAAACACTCAGAAAGTGATATTGTTGGTTATCGAATCTATCGGGTCGGAAACGGTGGAAAAGGTGGAAAGATTGGAAGTATTAAAGCGGGCTCTTCTTTAACCTATTCCTTACCAGGTAATGGTCAGTATGCGGTAGTTGCCGTTGATATTGCTGGTCAAGAATCGCCTTTGTCAAATATTGTAACCGTTGGTGCAAAGGAAGAACCAAAACCAGAACAAAAAGAAACAGATAAAAAGGAACAACCAGGTAAACAACAAGAGAAAAAACCTGAAGATAACCCTGAGCCTGCACCGGATATTAATGTTCCAGAAGTTAATGTTGAGATACCGGATATGAATGAAAACGGAAGTGGAGAGTAAAAAAAATCCAAGGACGCTAGAGCCTCTAGGCATCCAAGAGACTGGAGTTCGGCGAAAAAGCCTATTTTCGGCTACGATGCAATGCTACTAGAGCCTTCCTTGTACGCTTAATCGCACAAGGAAAGTAAGAGACTGTTCAAAAAGAATAGCATCCGAAATACGAAACAAATGGAAAGGGGCATCTAGAAGTCGAAATATGACTTTCTAGATAGCCCCTTTATTCTCAAGCATTATGCTATTATATGAGTTATTGGGTTTTATTAATCTTCCATTGTAGACAAATCACCTGTTGGTAAGTTTAATTCCCAAGCTTTTAGTACTCTTCTCATAATTTTTCCACTTCGAGTTTTAGGTAATTTATCAACAAACTCAATTTGTCTAGGTGCCGCATGGGCAGCGAGTCCAGTTTTTACAAATTGACGAATCTCTTCTTTTAACTCGTTAGATTCTGTATAACCTTCGCGTAACGAAATAAAAGCTTTTACAATTTCTCCACGCACTGGATCGGGTATACCAATAACCCCAGCCTCACGAACAGCCGGATGTTCAACTAACTTACTTTCAACCTCAAACGGTCCCACTCGTTCTCCAGACGTATTAATAACATCATCAACACGACCTTGGAACCAGAAATACCCATCTTCATCTTTATAAGCAGAATCACCAGAAACATACCAGCCATTTGGGAAAAAGTAAGACTCGTATTTTTCTTTGTTATTCCAAATTTGACGCATCATTGATGGCCAACCTTTCTTAATTGCTAAGTTCCCCATTTGATTCGGTGGCAATTCATTTCCTCGATCATCAACAATCGCAGCAACAATACCAGGAATTGGTTTACCCATTGAGCCCGGGCGAATATCCATACTTGGGTAGTTACTAATTACTTGTGCACCAGTTTCTGTCATCCACCAGTTGTCATGGATTCGTTGGCCAAATGCTTTTGCCCCCCAACGAATAACTTCTGGATTCAATGGCTCACCAACGCTTAAAATATGGCGTAGTGATGTTAAGTCATATTGATTAAGCACCTCATCTCCTGCACCCATTAGCATCCGGAATGAAGTAGGTGCACTATACCAAACGGTTACGCCAAAATCCTCAATCGTTTTATACCAAGCTTCTGGACTGAAACGACCGCCGACAATCACATTTGTTGCTCCATACAACCATGGGCCAAAAATTCCATATGAAGTTCCTGTTACCCAACCTGGGTCAGCCGTACACCAATAAATATCATCTTCTTTTAAATCAAGTATCCAATTTGCCGTCATATATTGTTGGATCATCGCATTATGAACATGAAGGACTCCTTTTGGTTTACCAGTAGAACCAGACGTATAATGTAGAATATAACCATCCTCACGATCAACCCATTCAATTGCTAGATTTTTGCTAGTTTCAGATAGTTTTTTATTAAAATCAACGTACTTTCCTTCTTCTTCTATATCTTTACCAACAATAAATATTGTTTCTAAATCCGGTAACTCATGAACTGGAACACGTGGTAATAACTCAGGCGTCGTAACTAAATATTTTGCTCCACTATCTTGCAGCCGGTCCCTTACAGCACCTTCCATAAAGGCTTCGAATAATGGACCAACAATTGCTCCTAACTTAATCGCACCAAGAACAGAGAAATAAAGTTCTGGGGAGCGTGGCATAAAGATAAATAAACGTTCTCCTTTACTAACACCGTAATCTTTAAATACGTTTCCCACCTTATTTGAAAAGTCTCTCATTTCTTTAAATGTATATTTTTCATATCGATTCCCATCTCGATACATAAGGGCAACTTTATTTTTTCGGAAACCCTCCGTATGACGATCAATTGCTTCATATGCAATATTTACTTTTCCTGTCGTATACCAAGAAAAGTATTTCTCTGCATCTTCCCATTTAAATGTGCTGTACGTTTCATCATAATTTTTAAGATTGTAGTCCCCGTTTTTTGGTGATAGCGTTTCCAATTTCACAAATATTCCCCCTTGTTCCATTTAGTCAGTGTAAAAATAAAGTTCATATTATATTTATTTCATAAATTTGTTAAAATTGCAACCCTATTTATATATATATTTAAAATATTATAAATATAATTATTGATTCATCGTAAAATAGTCTCGTTTTTGAAACCACTTTCATCTATAATATAATTATCATTTATTAGAGGTGATACTTTGAAACATAAAAAAACCTATTATAAAAAAAGGTGGAAAACGAAGGATGAAACATTAATCATTGAAGGACCGGTATCATCACAACGATTAGCAGAGTTTCACTTTCACGATGGGTTAGTTGCATTCCGCCCTCCCACCGAGCAAAAGAAAGCCTTAGTCGAAATTGCCTCACTTGAGGAAGGAAGAATTATTATCGCTAGAGACGAGGACACCGTCATTGGTTATGCTACTTTTCTCTATCCAGACCCATTAGAAAGATGGTCAGAGGGAAATATGGATAATTTACTAGAATTAGGTGCTATTGAAGTAGCTGCACCGTACAGAGGAAAGGCTGTTGGAAAACAATTATTAAAACTAGCCATGATGGATGATGCAATGGAAGACTACATCATTATTACTACAGAATATTATTGGCATTGGGATTTGAAGGGTACGGGTCTTAATGTGTGGGAGTATCGGAAAGTTATGGAAAAAATGATGAATGCTGGTGGATTGATTTGGTATGCTACTGATGATCCTGAAATTTGTTCACATCCAGCCAATTGCTTAATGGTCCGAATTGGCAAACGTGTGGACCAAGCTTCCATTGAAAAATTTGACCGACTTCGTTTCAGAAATCGTTTTATGTATTAAAGAAGTGTTATTTATCCACGACTAAGACTAAAAATGAGTAATGAATTTTATCTATCAAAGGGGTATTACAATCGAATTTAAGGGGGGAATTTTTATGCTAGTTGAAGAGATTATGAGAACAGAACTATATACATTGAAGGAAACTGACAGCATTCAATCCGCTATTAATATTATTGAAACGTACCAAGTGCGCCATATTCCAGTTGTTAATGAACAAAACCATTGTATTGGGATTATTTCTGATCGTGATATTCGGTCAGCCATACCATCTATACTTTCGAATAAAAAAGATATGGAAATTTTCCAAACGCCCGTTCATTTTATTATGACAGAAGACGTGATTACTGCTCACCCATTAGATTTTCTTGAAGAAGTCTGTGCCTATTTTTATAAATATCAAATTGGTTGTTTACCGATTGTTAAAGAAGACAAACTAGTTGGAATTGTAACAGAGACGGATGTCCTCACAACATTCGTACGATTAACCGGTGCTGATCAGCCTGGTTCTCAAGTAGAGATTCGTTTGCAAAATACACCAGGAAGTTTAGCGAAAGTAGTAAATATGTTTAATAACTTTAATGTGAATATCCAAAGTGTTCTCCTTTATCCGGATCAAAAAAATCCAGATAAAAAAATCATTGTTTTCCGATTAGATACAATTAATCCAACACCGATCATACAAGCATTAAAAGATGAGCAGTTTGATGTGTTATGGCCAAATTTCCCGGGGATGACCTATGAATAATGATTCCGTATTTATCTACTCACCCGAACTGTTGTCGTATAAATTTAATCAACATCATCCGTTTAATCAAGAAAGGCTAAGACTAACGGTTGATCTACTAAAGTCGATTGATGCTTTATCAGATGAACAGATTGTATCGCCTCGGAAAGCAAGTGACGGTGAATTACTGCTCTCTCATGACCAATTACTTATAGATGCAGTAAAAAGTGCTGGTCGACAAACCCTTCCAATGGAGCGGGCAAGCAATTTTGGTTTAGGTACGGAGGACACGCCTATTTTTCCAAACATGCATGAAGCGAGTAGTTTAATTGTCGGGGGTACGATAACCGCCGTAGAACTTGTAATGGAGGAAAAATGCCATCATGCCCTTCACCTTGGAGGTGGCCTACATCATGGGTTTCGTGGGAAAGCTTCAGGTTTTTGTATCTATAACGATTGTTCTGTTGCCATAAGTTATATTAGAAAAAAATATAATTTGAAAGTTTTATATATTGATACAGACGCTCATCACGGGGATGGTGTTCAATGGGCTTTTTACGATGATCCAGGTGTTTGTACTTTGTCAATCCATGAAACAGGAAGATACTTATTCCCTGGCACTGGACAAGTACATGAACGGGGAATCGGTCAAGGGTACGGTTATTGCTTTAACATACCACTAGATGCATTCACTGAAGATGATTCATGGCTATATGCGTATAAAACATCTGTTGAACAAATTGCTGAATTTTTCCAGCCGGATGTTATCGTTACCCAAAACGGTGCAGATGCTCACTATTATGACCCATTAACTCATTTATCCGCTTCAATGAATATCTACTATGAAATACCTAAAATTGCCCATGAAATTGCTCATAAATATTGTAACGGGAAATGGATAGCAGTTGGTGGGGGTGGTTATGATATTTGGCGAGTTGTGCCACGTGCTTGGTCTTTGATTTGGCTAGAGATGACGAATCAAGTTGACAAAGCAAGAGATGAATTACCAACAGATTGGCTTGAAAGTTGGAACACATTATCACCTGTTTCGTTACCAACGGAATGGAGCGATCCAGTAGACATGGTTCCCGTCATCCCGAGAAAAAAAGAAATAGAAGAAAAAAATAAAAGGACAGTTGAAATGGCTTTAAAAATTTTACAAAATGCGAAATAGTAAAAGTGATTAAAAAGATGTAGATGGCTTTCCATACGTTTGTCTATGTTTTTAGAATATTAGCAGTATGGAAAGCCCTACCAATTTCCACTAGTTTCATTGTTCACAAATTAACTCATCTCATTCATCCATTTTATCATCGTATGCTGGATCCATTATAACAATTTCAACACGACGATTCTTTTTCCAATTTTCCGGTCCGTCATTTGGTGCAACAGGTCTCGTATCACTATACCCTGTTGCGATAAACCGTGTTGGATCCATGTTTTGCTTTTCAATAAAATATCGAATAACACTACTTGCCCTTGCAGTCGATAACTCCCAGTTGGAAGGGTAGATTACGTTATGAATTTTCCGATTATCCGTATGACCTTCAACCTTCACAACATTAGGTATTTTTACTAAAAGTGATGAGATTCGTTCAAGAAATGGTAGCGCATCTTTAATAATTGTTGCGTCACCTGTATCAAAAATAATCTTTTCCGGAAGAACGAGTACAATTCCGCGTTCCGTTCGTGTTGCCACAACAACTCCTTTTAAACCCGTTTCTTCAATATACCCATTGACTTCCATTAATAACTGATCTAAACGATCTCCTTCCGAGTCATCCTCTTTCATCATTTCCTTTTCGTCTTCTTCACTATTCTGATCAGTTTCATTCACATCGATTGGATCATCTACTTGGTTTGAAGAAGAATCTAACGGAATTGCTGAAGGATAAAAATCTAATATTTGGCGATTTTTTAATGATTGGGATAAAGCTTCGAACTTCTGAAGATCGACTTGTGACATTGAAAATAATAAAATAAAGAAAACTAGAACTAAAGTAATTAAATCAGAATACGTAACCATCCATAACGGTGCACCACTTTTTGGAGGCTTGGACTTTTTTTTAGCCAACTCTATTCCTCCTCACTCATTTCTTTCTCAGAAGGTAATTCCTGATCAGACTTTGAGATAAAAGCTGATAACTTTTCTGAAAGTAATTTCGGATTTTGACCAGATTGGACACCGACAATCCCTTCAATAATTACTTGTTTAACAAATACTTCTCTTTCTGTTTTTACGGATAATTTCGCTGCAATCGGTAAAAAAAACAAATTTGCTAATAAAGAACCATATAAAGTTGTAATAATCGCTATGGCCATACTAGGTCCTATTGACTTCGGGTCATTCAAATCGTTTAACATTAGAATTAAACCGATTAACGTACCAATCATCCCCCAAGAAGGAGCATATTCACCCGCTTTTTCTAACAAATTTCTTCCTTTACGATGGCGTTCTTCCATCGCAGATATTTCTGCTTTCATAATATCAATAATGACGTCCGAATCAATCCCGTCTACAGCAAGCAAAACACCTTTTTTTATAAAAGTATCATCGACTGATTCAATTTCACTTTCTAATGCAAGCAAGCCTTCCCTTCTAGCACGATCAGCGAGATGAACGAATAAATCAATGAGTTTATTCAGTTCATATTCTTCATGCGAGAAAGCTTGCTTAATGACAGTAAACATTAATTTTAAATCTTTTATTGGGAAACTAATACATAGTGCTGCTGTTAGTCCCCCAAATACGATAATGATGGAAGGTATATCGATAAATTGTAAAAAGCCACTAACACCTTTTGATGAAATAACACCAAAAGCAAATACAGAAACTCCAAGGATAATACCTATTGGTGTTAAAATATCTAACCGTTTCATGTCCATCTCCCACAGTAAAAAGGAATTTTTTCTATCTAGCTACAATTTCTTTACTTTTTAGAGACTTGCGATATGTATTGCTCATCAAACATAAGCCGGGTTAGTCCCTCTTCCTTTTATATCGACACCTTTTTTATTTTGTTGAGTTTCTGAATTCAATTCTATGTGGTAGCGTAACAACATGTTCAGTTACTTCTTCTTTATTCATATATTTTGTTAATAATCGCATTGCCACAGCGCCAATATCGTATAAAGGCTGAACGATTGAAGTTAGTTGCGGACGTACCATAACAGCAAGGCGTGTATTACTTGCCGAAATGACTTCGAAATCATCAGGAATTAAATAACCTTTATCTTGCAATCCGTGGACAATTCCAAGTGCCATTTCATCCGTTCCAACACAAATCGCTGTTGGTTTTTCATCTAATTCTAATAATTTTTCTGCAGCTTCTATTCCCGAATCATACGTATAGTCGCCTTCAAAGACAAATTCTTCGTTATATTCCAAGCCAGCCTCTGTTAATGCCTTTTTGTATCCATTTAATTTTTTAATCCCATTAATCGGCTCTTGTAACGGTCCAAAGATATATCCAATATTTTTATGTCCGTTATTGATAAAATGTGTTGTTGCATCATATGCTGCTTGTTCATAATCAATGGTTACAGATGAAATTTCTCCTGTTTCCTCAATAGAACCAGCAAGAACAATTGGTACAGAAGATTTTTTAAATTCTTCTACATGTTCTTTCGTCACATTTCCACTCATAAAAATAATTCCGTCTACTTGTTTTCCTAGCATTGTATTTAATAAATGGAATTCTTTCTCTTTATTTTGGTCTGAATTGCTAAGGATAATATTGTAGTTGTACATCATTGCAATATCTTCAATTCCACGTGCTAACTCAGAATAGAATGTACTTGCTATATCAGGAATGATTACACCTACTGTAGTCGTTCTTTTACTTGCTAATCCTCTTGCCACAGCATTTGGTCGATAACCTAAGCGGTCAATGACTTCCATTACTTTTTTTCTCGTTGCGGGTTTTACATTTGGATTTCCGTTTACGACACGTGATACAGTAGCCATTGAAACATTTGCTTCACGAGCCACATCATAAATTGTTATATTATTCATTAAAAACAGCTCCTTTAAGTCATTTAAAATGGGTAATGTTCATTCTATATTTACTAAGTTATATAAAAGCACGATTAGTTAAGTTTCTCTTTTCCTTATTTTACCCTAAATAAGTAAACAATTCTTCGTTTTTAAATTGAAACTAAATTAATTTTATTTGGTTTGGCAACCTTATTGTATTAAGAACAAAATCCCTTCTGTAGAAGCAAAAGGGATAATGTTCATTATAACACAATTCCCCTTAAAAAGTGTAATATTTATGGAAAATCATGATGATTTAAGGTGTCCGTCATTAACAATCATTAGCTCATTTATTCACATAAATACATAGAGTATGTGGAAGTTCCACTTTATCCCGCATGAACGGGCTGTAATTTCCGATAAATAGATTATTCTCTTTAAAAGGAAATGCCCGGAAAACAGCCCGTAATGCCCGATTGGTTCTACTAACCATTCGTGGGGAAAACACCCACGAATGCAAGTTTCACTTTATATTAACCTTAAAATATGCTAAATTTCAACTAGAGTATATGAACAAATTAGTTAGTGATAACGTTTACTACTTTTTTAACTATATAAAAAACCCTTCATTTCATAAAGAGGTGGTCGTATGGAGGAAAATAGTCAAATTTTTGCCCTCGATATTGGAACGAATTCCATCGTTGGAACGATTTTAGAAAAAAAAACGAATCAATCTATCGTCAAAAAAATTGTTGTTAAAAACCATAAAGATCGGGCAATGTTAGATGGGCAGATTCATGATGTAACAAAAGTGGCCGAAATCATATTAGATGTAAAAAAAGAATTAGAAATTGAATTTGGACCTTTAACGAAAGTCAATGTTGCCGCAGCAGGCCGCTCATTAAAAACAGAAGAAGCAAAAGTATCTAGTTCCATTAAAGGTAGAAAACTTAATCGGGAAGAAATTATCCATCTTGAATTAATGGCAGTTCAAAAAGCCGAGCAACAAATAAAAGAAAAACATGGGCTCAATTCCCAATATTTTTGTGTTGGATATTCTGTTCTTTACTATTATTTAGACGGAGAGAAGATCGGAAATTTAATCGATCAAATTGGGAATGAAGCGACTGTCGAAATTATTGCAACTTTTTTACCAAGAGTTGTCATTGATTCTTTAGCAACGGCATTAAAAAGATCCAATTTAGAAATTGATGCGTTAACACTTGAACCGATTGCTGCTATCCATGTTTTGATTCCGCCATCGATGCGTCGATTAAATGTTGCACTTGTCGATATTGGAGCCGGTACTTCTGATATTGCAATTACTGATCAAGGAACTATTGTCAATTACGGTATGGTACCAATGGCGGGAGATGAAGTTACCGAAGCGATTAGTGATCACTTTCTATTAGACTTTCCAGTTGCTGAACGAGTAAAGCGACAATTATCTACGAATCAAACGATTACCATTCAAGATATACTAGGTTTTGAGCAAACGATAGAACATGAAGAAGTGTTACAAGCACTTACTACAATGGTTGATCATTTAGCAGAAAAGATTACAAGCGAGATTCTCCGCTTAAATGGCCTCAAATCACCAAAAGCCGTTATGTTAATTGGTGGTGGAAGTTTAACTCCTGGGTTAAGTGAAAGGATTGCTAACCATTTAAACTTACCATCCAACCGAGTAGCCATTCGGGGGATTGATGCAATTCAGAATTTACATATCGAAGAAGATGATGTGAACCATGGACCCGAACTAATTACACCAATAGGAATTGCGGTGTCAGCTAATCAAAACCCACTTCAATATCGAACAATCTACGTTAATGACCTACCTGTTCGTATATTCGAAGTGAAACAGTTAACAGTAGGGGATTGTCTTTTACAAGCTGGAATAAAAATGAGCCAATTATATGGAAGACCTGGACTTGCCAAAATCATTACGATAAATGGAGAAGTAGTAAAACTTAGCGGGACTTTCGGTTCTCCACCAAACTTATTAAAAAACGGTAAAGTCTGTTCTTTAGACGATCCTGTAGAAAACGGGGATTTGATTACTGCAGAAAAAGGTGAAGATGGAAAAGATGCGATTCTCACTTTAAATGATTTACTTCAAGATTATAAAAAAATAGTTTCAATAAATGGTAAACAATACGAGCTCATACCAGATGTAACAGTTAATGGACAAAAGGCAACAAAAGATGTTCAAATCCATGATCGTGATGAAATTATACTTATTGAAATGAATACGATAGATAAAATCTTAAATCAACTAAATATCCCTATTCAAACTTTTACAATCGAAATTAATAATGAACGAAAAACGATTCCGCAATTTACTACGAAAGTTCAAAAAAATGGTAAAGAAGTTTCTTTACATGGACAAGTTACAAACGGTGATTGGATTGAAATTTCAAATCCTAATCCTCCAACCGTAGCAGATCTTGCTCTTATTCAAAATTGGCAACTACTAACTTCTCTACCAATAAAGTTTAATGAGAAGGAAGTTATTTTAACAAAAAGGCTAACATCGATAAAACGCGGTGATATAGAACTCGAATCAGATAGTCCGATTTACAATGGAGATTCATTAATTGTTGAACAAGTTCCATATACTCCGTTTATTTTTCAAGATGTTTTTCGCTTTGTTGACTTTGAACTACCAGTGGATGCGAAAGGTAGCTATCAAATTTTAATTAATAAAAAAGAGGCCACTTTCTTTGATCAGATTGAACCTGGTGATCATCTTGAAGTTTTAGTGGCAACAAGTAATAGTTGATTTTTATCATGGAAAAAGGAATGTACTTTCATCGTATATTCCTTTTTCTGTTCTTTATATAAGCTTTTCGTTCTACAACCAATTTTGAATTTCATCATTTATTCATCTCTATTCTTTTTAACGGTCTTTCCGCTGGACCTTCAACGACATCGCCATTTATCGCAAACCGTGAGCCATGGCAAGGGCAATCCCATGTCCGCTCCCCATTATTCCATTCTACTTCACACCCCATATGGGTACATGTTGTATCAACAAGATGAATGTTCCCCGTTTCATCTTTATAAGCACCACACCGTTTGCCATCCACATCAACGATTGACCCTTCATCATTTTTTAACTCATTCACTGTTTTTTTCGGATTTTGCAATTTCCCTTTCACTAAATGTTTAGCAACATCTACATTTGCCTTAACTAATCGCTTTAATGACGGGTCTCGCTGAAATCTCGAAGGCGTGTATACGTTTATAAATGGATTTTCTTGCTCTACTATAATGTCCCGGAAAATTTGGGCAGCAACATGACTATGTGTCATTCCCCATTTCCGAAATCCTGTTGCAACTAAAATGTTTTTATTCAAATCAGTAATTTGACCAATATAAGGAACTTTATCAAGTGTAGAATAATCCTGAGCACTCCAACGATGAACAAATTGTTTTACTTGAAATGTATTTTCTGTATACTTTTGTAAATTTTCGTAATGTAAATCAGTAGATCCACCTTGTCCTGTTTTATGGTGATCGCCACTAATAATCATTAGCTTTTCACTACCATAAGGAGTATATCGAATGGATCTCGTCGGCTCTTCGGCATTAATATACATACCACTTGAAAATTCATCTTCTACTAGTGCAGTTACAACATAAGACCTTTCCGCAGTCATTCGTGCAAAATAAAACCCTTCATCATGAAATGGAAAATGGGAACAACTTAATACAAACTTGCATGTGATGGTCTTCCCATTTTTTAATAAAACCTTTGGCCTCTCACCCATCTCAACTTTTAATGCAACAGTTTGTTCAAAAATTTGACAACCTTTCTGAACGATTTCTTCAACAAGTCCTCGTAAATATTTCAATGGGTGAAACTGAGCTTGATTTTCCATAACGATTGCTGATTTTACCGAAAAAGGAAGAGACGTTTCAGTAACTAACTTTCCACGTATTCCTAATCTTTCATAAGCTTTTAATTCATTCTCTAGCTTGCTCATCGTTTGATTTGTTTCTGTAAATACGTAAGCATCTTCTTGTATAAGATCACAATCAATTTGATGATTATTTATTATATTTTTTACTAATTCCATTGCGTCCGTATTCGCTTCGTAATATAATTTCGCTTGTTCCTCGCCAAAATGTTGAATAAGCTCGTCATAAAAAAGTCCATGTTGTGCTGTTAGCTTAGCCGTTGTATTTCCAGTCGTTCCTGTCAGTAAACGATCCGCTTCAACTAAAGCTACTTTAATACCTTCTCTTGTTAGTAAATAACTAGACGCAACACCGGTAATTCCACCACCAATAATCGCCACATCAACTTCTATATCTTCATTTAATGTTGGAAACCCTTGTAGTTGTATACTTTCTTGCCAATAAGAAGTAGGATTTTGAGGAAGTTTCTGATTCATAAATATTCTCTCCTTTGAATGATTTCTGCCATCATTTTCCCCATTCAAAGGAGAGACTATGCTAGTTGTTTTTATTAATTATTTCATAACGATAAGATTCACGGAATATTTCTATTCAATATAGACAATTTTCCCCTCTTCAATTGCTGCCACTCGTACTGGGATGACAAACCCACCCTTTTCATCAATACTTGGCACTTCATAAACCTTTTTATCATCTGGTAACGCATCTAGTGCATCTTGTATATGTTTATGAATCTCAGTTGGGTTATCTACACTTCCTGCCGCTTTCATCGCTTCTACAAAAATATAGACACTCATATAATGAAATCCAGCTTCTGCCCCCGGGTCACTACCATATTTTTCTCGATATTTTTCTACAAATTGATCTGTTCCAGGATAGCCAGCATCAACTAATGGTATGGTACCAATAGCTCCTTCTAACATTTCATAAGAGTTATCTGTTACCGCCTTCATTTCATCCAATTTTGCTTGGTCCATGACGATGAAACCACCTTTAAACCCTAACTCACGTGCTTGTTTTGCTAATTTTGCCGTTGGTTCAGATGGTCCCCCAATGAATAGTACATCAGGGTCCTTTTCTAATGCATTTGTTAAAATCGTAAAGAAATCTGTATCCTTTGTAAAATCAACAGCTGATTCATAAACAACATCTCCTCCACTTTTTTTCCAATATGGTAATAAAACTTCAGCCCAATCTTTTCCATATTGTGTAACGGTCGGAATCGCAGCAAGTTTCTTACCAAAACGCTCCATCGAATACTTTGTAAATGGCTCAATATAACCGTCATATCTTGGCGGAATTCGAACGGTTAGCTTATTTCCACTTTCGGTAATTGTAGGTTCACTTGAATAAGCACCAATGATAAAATTATCTTTTTCATTGAATACTTGTAACGCCATAATCCCTCCACTATGAGGTGTATATACAATCGGTGTTTTATTTTCTTGGACAAGTCTTTGTGCGTTTGCAGCAGCTTCATTTGGTAAATATTTATCATCTAAGGAAACAAGGTTCAATTTATATTTTTTTCCATCAACTTCAAGACCTGTTTCATTAATTTCTTCAACTGCTAGTTTCATTCCACTTAATGCTTTTTCTCCATAACTTGCTGCAGGACCACTTAACGGACCAGTGAATCCAATATTCACTACATTTTCACCGTCTTTCCCTTTTCCTCCCCCACCATTGCTACTGCCTCCTGTTGAGTTTTGGCTACATGCTGCTAACATCATAAACATACCTACCAATACAACAAACAACAATTTTAATTTCTTTTTCATCCTGACCCTCCTAAAAGATTTTATGAATAAAGGTATATCACTTGTTCTTATTAATTGTGGAAGCCCGCGGATATACCGTTATTACACTTTCCACCCGTTCTCGTCATACTTATCTAACCACACTAAAAAAACAGGAGATTATTAAACTGTAAATTTATTTATTTTATCCCTATTAAGCACCAATATAAGCTTTACGAACTTCTTCATTAGAAAATAATTCTTTTGAGCTTCCTTCAATCACAATTCTTCCATTCTCATACACATAACCACGGTTTGCGATACTCAAAGCGGCATTGGCATTTTGTTCAGCTAGTAAAATTGTTGTCCCTTCTCTGTTAATTTCTTTGATACTTTCAAACATTTGCTCCACAACTAAAGGGGCTAAACCGATAGAAGGTTCATCCAGCAACATTAATTTTGGCCTCGACATCATCGCACGACCAATCGCTACCATTTGTTGCTGACCCCCACTTAATGAACCAGCATGATCATTTCTCTTCTCATATAATATAGGAAAGAGCTCATATACATCTTTTAATCTCTGTTTCAACTCATTCTTTTGCTTACGATGGACAAATCCACCCATCATTAAGTTCTCATCAACAGACATATGTGGAAAGAGCTTTCTATCTTCAGCACATTGAACAATTCCGAGTTCTACAATTTTGTCTGGTAATTTCCCACCAATAGATGTACCTTGAAAGATAATCTCCCCCGAAGCTAACGAGTTAAGCCCACTTATTGCCCGAAATGTTGTTGTTTTCCCAGCACCATTTGCACCTAGTAAAACAACAATTTCTCCTTCTCCTACTTCGATATCAATCTTTTGAATCGCGGCGTAATTCCCATACTTTACTGTAATATCATTTAATTTAAGCATGAACACTTCCTCCTAAATAAGCTTTAATAACTAAATCATTATTTTGAATTTCTTCCGGGGTACCTTCCGCAATTTTTTCTCCATAATTTAAAACCATAATTTTCTCAGCCAAGCTCATGACCATTTGCATTTTATGTTCAATTAAGCAAACCGTTAAACCATTTTCAGCCATTTTTAAAATTAATTGAGACAAAGAATCCGTTTCCTCAGGGTTAATTCCAGCAGTCGGTTCATCTAGAAAAATGATTTCAGGATCTGTGGCAAGTGCAAGAGCAAAAGCCGTTCGTTTCTTTTCCTCTTGAGAAATATTCGCCACAATCTCATCTTTCACATGTAACAAGCCGACGAAATCCAACACTTCTAACGCTTTGTCCCGGCTCGCTTTCTCTTCCGCTTTTAATCGCTTCGTTCTTAATACTGCATCAAATAAATTTGATTTTGTTCTTAAACGGTGACCAACGATAATATTTTCAAAGACAGTTGCCGTTTCAAATAAACTCGTCGTTTGAAACGTTCGGGCAACACCTAGCTTTGCGATTTTATTTGCTGGCATTTTTGTAATATCTTGACCTTTGAAAATAATTTGTCCGGAAGTCGGTTTATGAACCCCACTAATCAAGTTGAAAAAGGTTGATTTTCCAGCACCATTCGGACCAATAATGGCATTGATTTTTCCTTCTTCAATTGAAAAATCGACATCCTTTACAGCAACAAGACCACCGAAGCTTTTAGTTAAGTTATGTGTTTCTAAAAACAAATTCATCACCCCCCTCTACATTTGTTTTTCAACTTCAATGATTGGTATCTTTTTCCGTGCCCTTCTTTTCATAAACAACTTGGAAAAGAAACCAACAATCCCCATTGGTGAATAAATAATGACTAAGGTAAGTAATGGGCCAAATATGAGCATTCGATAATCTTGTAAAAACTGTAATGTTTGCGAGGTCCATACAATTAAGAGTGTCCCGATTATAGGCCCTGATAATGTCCCAATGCCCCCCACTATTAAGAAAGTTAATAAATCAAACATAATATTTGTCGAACTAATATCTGGACCAAGGAAGCGAATAAAGCAAGCATATAAAGCTCCTGCCACTCCTGCATAAAAAGTAGATAGCAAGAATGCAAGTAATTTATTTTTTGTCGTAGAAATCCCAAGTGATAGCGCTAACATTTCACTATTACGAATTGCAATTAATGTTCTACCGACTAATGAATGGACAAGTCGATAAGCAACAAAAATTGAAAGTAACATAATAGCTAACACAAAATAATATTGATTTGTTGGGTCCGTTAAGCTAATCGGTCCAATATCAGGTAAAGAAGGGATGCCGATTAATCCACGCACACCACCAGTTAAACTTTCCCATTTATCAATTACTAGATAGATAATGTAGCCAACGCACAATGTATAGATTGCAAAAAAATGTTCTTTTGTTCGTAAAGAGATCAAACCGATGGCAGTTCCAATAATCATTGTAATTATCGGTGCTGCGATAAATGCGGCCCAAAAGCCGATGTTCGTCTTTGTTGTTAAAAGCCCGAATGTATAAGCACCGATGGCAAAGAAACCAGCATGAGCAAGCGATAAATAACCAGTAAAACCTGCCACTATATTCAATCCATAAACAGCTATAATCCAAATAAAGGATAGGGTCATGACATACAAATAGTAGCTATTTGGCATAATGAACGGGAAGAGTAAGGCAAGTAAAATCGACCCAATGATTACGTTTCGTTTATTAAATATGGTCAAGTTATGCTCCCCCCTTTTGCAAAAATTCCTTGAGGTTTAACACTTAAAATAATGACGAGCAAGATAAATGCAATGATATCCTTATAATCATTAGATATATAAGTTGCACCAATAGACTCGGTAAATCCAAGTATATACCCACCAAGAATGGCTCCCGGTATACTTCCCATCCCACCAATGATAATAATGACGAATGCCTTTAATATAACGAGATGACCCATTGCCGGGAAAACAAGGTTAATTGGTGCGGTTAATGATGCCCCAATAGCAGCCAAAATACCAGCAATAAAAAAGGTTAACATTGTCACTCGATTTGTATTAATTCCTACTAATGAAGCGCCTTCCCGATTTTGTGCCATTGCAATAATACTTGCTCCAATAAAAGTTTTCCTTAAAAAGATGGTTAGAAGGATCATAATTGTTATCGCCGTTATAACGATTAAAATCCGTTGTAAAGTTACTGTAAGACCGAATAAATCAATCACCTGACCAAATGGTGTTGACATTTGCCGATAATCTGCACCCCAAATAAACTGAGCAAGTGCTTCAAGGAATAGGAGTATACCAATTGCTGCTACTTTATGTTGAATGGGTGGGGAATGTCTTAATGGATGAAAGACAAGTCGATCCATTAAAACGCTTAATAAACCTACAACAATTAGAGAAATAAGGATGGCTATTACGTAATGCATTCCAAACGAAGTCATAACCGTTAATGTTAAATAGCCACCCATCATATAAAGAGCACCATGGGCAAAATTTGGAATATGCAAAATTCCGTAAACAAGTGTTAAACCTAAAGCAACAAGACTATAAACACTACCAATTGTTAGTCCGTTAAATAGTTGTTGAATAAGGATTTCCAAGTTACCTCCTCCTTTCAAATAATCGTAATTTCAAAAGTGAGTCTGTTATCTGCTAGTCCTGCATCCCCCTATAAACTTAGACACAGGACTAGATAACTATACGGTTAACGGTTTCGCTCTAACCCCTTTCAATAATTACAGCGATTCCTTGACCACCACCGATACATGCAGTAATTAACGCTTTTTTGCCCTGTATTCGTTCTAATTCATAGATTGCTTTTGTAATTAAAATCGCACCCGTTGCCCCAAGTGGATGACCATGAGCAATCGCACCACCATTCACATTTACTTTTTCCATATCCATATCTAATTCTCGATTACATGCAATCACTTGTGCTGCAAACGCCTCATTTATTTCTATTAAATCGAAGTCATGAATGGACAAACCTGACTTTTCTAACACCTTCTTTGTTGCTGGCACCGGTCCAATTCCCATTATATTTGGGTCACAACCGGCCACACTTGCTTCCCGAACAGTTGCTAAAGGTTTAAGGCCGATCTCTTCTGCCTTTTCACGGGACATAATAACAAGTGCACTTGCTGCATCATTTAAACCAGAACTGTTCCCTGCTGTAACTGTTCCTCCTTGCAAAAATGCTGGAGGTAGTTTTGCGAGTCCTTCGATTGTTGTTTCAGGACGCGGGTGTTCATCCTGTTTAAAAACAATTGGTTCTCTTTTTCGAACTGGAATTGTTATCGGCACAATTTGCTCATCAAATCGTCCTTCAGCCATTGCTTGAGCCATCCGTCTTTGACTACGAAGAGCAAACTCATCTTGTTCTTCACGAGAAATTTGATATTTCTTTACTAAATTTTCAGCGGTAATCCCCATTGGTGGATCCCCTATTTTTTTTGGAGAAAGTTGGGATTTCTTAAACTGCGGCGGATTCATACTGTAGGCCTTTTCAGCTCGTTCCAGCAAATACGGTGCCCGACTCATACTTTCTACTCCACCAGCAACATAAATATCTCCTTCTCCTGCCCGAATGGCTTGGGCTGCCAATTCAACTGCATTCATACCTGAACCACATTGTCTATCTATCGTAAGTCCCGGAATATTCAACGATAAACCTGTTTGTAAAGCGGTTAAACGTGCAATATTTCCGCCTCCGCTTAATACATTTCCTAAAATAACATCATCAATTTGCTCTGGATCCACTTTTGCTCGTTTTATTGCTTCTTTCATAACTTCCGCACCAAACACATGGGCAGGTACTGAAGCCAGTGCCATCCCTTGTCTTGCAATTGCTGTTCTCACCGCAGATACAATCACTGCATCTCTCTTCATAAAAAATCCACTCCTTTGCATTTTTCCTATTCATTCAAAATGAAAAACTTCTAATCTTACTTCTTTATTTAGCTTTACTATAAAGATTCTAATCTCCGTTCATACCAACCTTTTCCTTTACGACCGATACTTCTTTAGTTCTTCTCTAGCAATGGTTCGTCGATGCACTTCATCTGGTCCGTCAGCAAGTCTCAACGTTCGAATATTGGCGTACATTGCCGCAAGTGGTGTATCCTGGCTAACACCTGATGCGCCAAACACTTGAATGGCCCGGTCAATTACGTTTAACGCCATATTTGGTGCAACGACTTTGATCATGGCTATTTCCGCCTTTGCTTCTTTATTTCCAACCGTGTCCATCATATAAGCAGCCTTTAGTGTTAATAATCTTGCTTGCTCTATTTCAATTCTTGAGTTAGCAATCCATTCTTGAATCACACCTTGTTCCGCCAATTTCTTACCAAATGTTTCCCGCTCTTGCACCCGCTTTGTGAGTAACTCCAATGCTCTTTCTGCTGCACCAATTGTTCTCATACAATGGTGAATTCGACCAGGACCGAGTCTTCCTTGAGCAATTTCAAATCCTCTACCTTCACCGAGTAACATATTACTAGCAGGCACTCGTACATTTTTAAATTCAATTTCTGCATGACCATGAGGCGCGTGATCATAACCAAATACATTTAAAACTCGTTTAATTGTCACCCCAGGTGTATCAAGGGGGACGAGTATCATTGATTGTTGTTTATGTTTCGGAGCTCCAGGATCACTTTTCCCCATCACAATTGATATTTTACAACGTGGATCTCCAGCACCAGAGGACCACCATTTCGTCCCATTGATGACATACTCATCTCCATCACGAATAATACTAGCTCGAATATTTGTCGCATCAGATGAAGCAACATCTGGTTCCGTCATCGAAAAACATGAACGAATGTCACCATTTAATAGTGGGACAAGCCATTTGTCCTTTTGTTCAGTTGTTCCATAACGAACGAGTACTTCCATATTTCCAGTATCAGGTGCCCCACAATTAAATACTTCAGGGGCAATACTTGACCGTCCCATTATTTCACAGAGAGGGGCATACTCTAGGTTTGTAAGTCCTGCTCCGTAGTCACTATCCGGTAAAAATAAATTCCATAATCCCCGTTCTTTCGCCTTCTGTTTTAATTCCTCAATAATAGGTGGAATAGTAGCAAAGCGATCATATTCATTTAACTGTTCTTCATAAACCGATTCATTCGGATAGATAAATTCATCCATAAACTCAATTAACCTGTTCTGATAATCTTTTACTCGGTCTGAATACGTAAATTCCAACAATCCCACTCCTTTACAATTGTTTTTTTGCAGAATTTTCTGATTAGGTGGTGTATAAAAAAAGCTAGGACGCTGTGAACAGCATAAGATTTTGATTACTATTTTTGCTCAAAACTTATTACTATTTTGCTAAGCTCCTAGCTCACATGTATGAACCTTTGTTGTTAGTTATACAACTTAAATTGGACACGGCCTTTTACAGCTTCTTTATTGTCTTGTTTAATTGCTTTCACACTAAATATTAAATTGTTATCATTTTTTTCTTCTAAAATAGCTTTTAATGTTAACACATCATTCAAGAAAACCATTCCAGCAAAACGCACTGTATAATCTTCAATAAATCCTTCTTCATAATATGGAGTAAAGAGTTTACTTAAGTTTCCCATCGTCCACATTCCATGAGCAATAATTCCTGGAAGACCCGCTTTCACTGCTTCCTCGTCAATCGTGTGAATCGGATTAAAATCACCTGAAGCACCAGCATATTTAATTAAATCTAATCTTGATACAGGGTCTAATTTAACTTCCAACGTCTCACCAACGTTTAACTCCGTAATTGTGCTCACACATTCAACCCCTTTCGTACCGCTTCTGTAATAATAACTGTCTGTATTTCTGTAAAGATCACATTACCTTTTAAATCTTCACCAACCCGTTTTAAAACAACAAACCCCATTTCGCCATTTTTACCAGTTTTTTCATAATAATCTTCTACAACGGTATAACAATAAATTTCTTCACCAACAATTAATGGACGTTCGTAATGATAAGTTTCCTCCCCATGAATCAAGCCTTTATTTGGTAAATGGACGCCTTCTAATTCGCCATATTCAAATACCCTTGGAAAGGTTGGTGGTGCAATATTCCATCCATACTTGGATTTATGTCCATATTCCTCATCGACATAAATCGGGTGTAGGTCGCCGATTGATTCAGCAAATCGTTTCACTAATAAACGATCTACTCCGTTCTTCACCTTATTACTTTTTTTCCCAATCCATAATTTAGACAATGGAATCACTCCTTTAAGCTTTTGGTCCACCAGCTACATATAACACTTGACCATTGACAAACGAAGATTTTTCATCGGCAAAAAAGGCTACCGCATTCGCTATATCCTCTGGTTTTCCACTTCTTTGCACTGGAATTTCCATAGCACGTGCTTTAATAAAATCTTCAAAAGAGACACCTACCCGTTCTGCCGTTGCTTTTGTCATTTCAGTTTCAATGAACCCAGGGGCTACCGCATTTGATGTGATTCCATATTTACCTAATTCAATCGCTAATGTTTTCGTAAAACCTTGTAACCCTGCTTTGGCCGTTGAATAATTTGCTTGACCACGATTTCCAAGCGCAGATGTCGAGGATATGTTAATAATTCTGCCATATTTTTTCTCAACCATATATTTTTGAGCTGCACGAGCTACATGAAATGAACCTTTTAAATGAACATCCATGACTTGTTGCCAATCATCATCCGTCATTTTAAATAACAAATTATCACGTATGATTCCAGCATTGTTCACGAGAATATCAAGTGATCCATATTTTTCAACGACTTCTTGCACCACCGTTTCTACTTCATTTTTATTGACGACATTCGTTACTTTCGTAAATACTTCATAACCAGATTGGGCAAATTCTGTTGCTGTTTGATCTAGTGCTTCTTGGTTGATATCAATAATTGCAACACTTGCTCCTTCTGTTAAAAAAAGTTTAGCAATTGCTTTACCGATTCCACGACTACCTCCTGTTACAAGTGCCACTCTTCCTTCAAAACGTTTTCCCATTGTGTAACCTCCATTCCCATTCTTTTCGCATGTAAACTTTATTAGAAGGAAATGACTTGATTTGTCACGTTCCTTCCTTTATTTCATCATTAAATTTGTAAAAAACACGTTTGTATTCTAAAGGAATTTTAAATATAATCCCCAATATGAACATGGCCTTTTAATAAGTTACGAGAAATAATCATGCGCTGAATTTCATCTGTACCATCATAAATTCTCCATAGTCGTGCTTCCCTGTACCAACGTTCAATCGGTAACTCTTTTGTATAACCCATTCCACCATGAATTTGTAATACACGATCAACAACGCGGTTACCCATATTGGCTCCATACAATTTTGCCATTGAAGCAAGATGACGATTATCTTCCCCTTGATCTAGTGTAAAAGCAGCATTTAACACTAACCAACGTGCCGCTTCAATTTCAACAGCAGAGTCGGCAATCATCCATTGAATCGCTTGACGATCAGCAATTGGTCTACCAAATGTTTCACGTTCTTTTGAATAATCAATAGCCATTTGAAGTAATCGTTCCGCTGCACCAACTGCCCGAGCGCCGACAATCCATCTCGCAAATCCTATCCACTCTAAACCGAGTTTGTATCCTCCATGTAGTTCACCAAGAATGTTTTCCTCAGGCACTCGTACATTCTCAAACACTAAACTTGCTGGTCCCCATTCACCCATTGTATGAATATATTCGGAGCGCCATCCCATATCTCGATCGACGATGAAACATGTGACACCATCTCTACCCGTTTTTGCATGTTTTTCTTTATCAGTAATGGCGATAACCATAACAAAATCTGCATCATTGCCACCAGTAATAAATGTTTTTTCCCCGTTTAATACCCATTCATCTCCATCTTTCACAGCTGTCATTTGAATATTTCTCGTATCTGAACCCGCACCAGGCTCTGTCATCGCAAAACATGACTTTTTTTCGCCATTGATTGTTGGAATTAAATATTTTTTCTTTTGTTCTTCATTGGAATAATAAAGAATATTATCAGCAGAGCCACCAAAGTTGAACGGGACAAATGTTTTAGAAACTTCCATAGCAACAATTGCCTGCATCATTTGTCCAAGATCTGCCCCGCCATATTCAGCTGGTGTATTAATGCCCCAGAACCCCGCATTCTTTGCTTTTTGTTGAAGTTCCTCTATTTTTTCAGGAGCAAGGCTCGGTCTTCCTTCACGTTCATTTCGTAACACTTCATTTTCTAAAGGAATTAATTCTTTTTCAACAAATTTTCGAATCGTTTCTTGTACCATTTTTTGTTCATCAGTTAATCGTAAATGCATGATCATCGCTCCATTTCTTTTTTATTGTTTATCAAATAACCTCCGATTGAATAAGAGGAATAAGAAACTAAGTACATGGGCAAAAGTGTGAATTCGCTAAAGTGACATGCAATTTCTTGTTATGCACGGATATATTGATCTTTGATTACTCGTTTTAAAATTTTACCAACAGCGGTTTTCGGTAATTCTTTAACAAAATCAATTGATTTTGGAACTTTATATGCAGCTAATCGTTCTTTACAGTAATCGATTAACTCTTGTTCAGTTAGCTGCTCTCCATCTTTCAAAACGACAACAGCTTTCACCGTCTCACCACGATATGGATCAGGGACACCAAAAACTGCAGCTTCCAACACTTTTGGATGTGTATATAAAACATCTTCCACCTCAATTGGATACACATTGTAGCCACTTGCAATAATGAGTTCTTTTTTTCGACCAACAATATAGAAAAATCCGTCCTCATCCATCCTGGCCAAATCACCCGTATAAAGCCAACCATTACGAATCGTTACTTCTGTTTCCTCTAGATTATTCCAGTATCCTTTCATAATTTGTGGACCTTTAATGACAAGTTCTCCTACTTCTCCAATTGGCAATTCCTGTTCTCCTAATGCTGTGTCCACAATTTTAGCATCTGTATTCGGTATCGGAATTCCGATACTTCCTGGCTTTTGCATTCCTTCAATTGGATTCCGATGTGTTACTGGTGATGCTTCCGACAAGCCATAACCTTCAGCAACGGAAGTTCCAGTTACTTTATTAAAACTTGTCATGACTTCTACTGGTAATGGTGCTGAACCACTAATACAAGTCCTTAAAATACTTAAGTCAAATTGCTTTTCTTTGTAATAGTTTAATAGAGCAATATACATCGTTGGCACACCAGGGAATACGGTTGGTTTTGTTTGTTCAATAATCTTTACGACCATCTCTACATCAAACTTTGGTACTAAAATAAGATTTCCACCAATGTAAAATGTCAAGTTCATGCAGCTCGTCATGCCGTAAACATGAAATAATGGGGAAATGGTTAATACTCGTTCCTCACCAAGTTTCGTTTTAGAAATGGATGTAGCTGAACTTTGCAATGTGTTTGCGACTAAATTATAATGCGTCAACATTGCTCCTTTTGACCGCCCTGTCGTACCACCTGTATATTGAAGTACAGCAACATCCTCTTTCGGATTCATTGATACTTCTTCAAACGGGATATTTGTCTCTAAAAAAAGATCATTAAACGTGTTTTGTTCATTTTCAAATGAAACAGTAATAACATTTGTAACAGCTGTTTTATCTTTCACCCCCTCGATTAATGGTTGCATTTGATCTAAAACAAATATCGTTTTCGTGCCTGAATCATTTAATACGTGAAGCAATTCATCCGCTTTGTACATCGGATTAATTTGGACAACTATTGCACCTGCTAGAAGCGATGCATAATAGCCAATGACATATTGTGGACAATTTGGTAGCATCATGCCGACTCGGTCACCCTTTTTCACACCCCTGCGTTGTAAAGAGCTTTCAGCAATTTTGATGAGATGATTTAACTCACTGTATGTAAATGTCTTATGAAAAAAAGTCATTGCGATGTTATTCGGATATTTTTCTACGGATTGTTGAAACAGCTCTAATAGAGTAATTTCTGGGATGTCAATTGTAATTGGATTTCCTTTTGCGACATGTTTGTACCAAAGTTTTTCCATTAATAACCATCCTTTCAAAATTGAAAACTTATAAAGCTAGATTCGTTCAATCATTGTTGCCATTCCTTGACCCCCACCAACACATAATGTGGCGATTCCAAATTGTTGATTTCTTTTCATCATTTCATGCAGTAAAGTTGTAATTATTCTTGCACCAGTTGCACCAACAGGATGACCGAGTGCAATTGCTCCACCATTGACATTAACTTTCTCGTGATCTAACGATAATTCACGTATACAAGCTAAGGCTTGCGCGGCGAAGGCTTCATTTAGTTCAAATAAATCAATATCATGAATGGTTTTCTTTTGCCTTGTAAGCAGCTTTTTTACGACTGGAACGGGACCAATTCCCATTATTTCAGGGGAAACACCAGATACCGCCCAGTCAACAATTTTTGCAAGTGGTTTTAAGCCTAAATCATCTGCTTTTTGTCTTTTCATCATAACTAGTGAACTAGCCCCATCATTTCTTCCACAAGCATTCCCTGCTGTTACGGTCCCATTTTGTTTAAATACCGGTTTTAATGCTGCTAATTTTTCTAAAGATGTATTTCCTCTTGGATGTTCATCTTTAGAAAAAATAAATGTCTCTTTTCTTATCTTTACTTCAATGGGCAAAATTTCTTCTTGAAACCGTCCACTTTCCATTGCTTTCTTTGCTCTAGCTTGGCTTTCAAAGGCAAAATAATCCTGATCTTCTCTTGATATGCCAAATCGTTCAGCAACATTTTCTGCCGTCATTCCCATACTTAAATTCGCCCCATACATCTCATTCGGTTGCTGACCTGCTTCTGTATTGGAATCTACTAAAATAGGAGTTTGTTCTCCAAATCGAGCATTTCTAAGATAAATGGGGGATCGGCTCATACTTTCAGTTCCACCTGCAACAACAATTTCTGCATCACCTAAAAGAATATCTTTTACACCAGATACAACCGCTTGCATTCCCGAAGCGCAAAGTCGGTTCACCATGTATGCTGGCGTTGATTCTGGAATACCTGCCCTTAGAGATGCAACTCTTGCAACATTCGATGATTCGGTTGTTTGCCGGACTTCTCCCATAATGACTTCATCAATCAAATTCCGTTCAATCTGTGCACGTTTGATTGCTTCATTGATGACAAGTGCTGCTAAATGCCCAGAACTTATATTTTTTAAAGAACCACCATCGGATGCAATTGGTGTCCTGACAGCGCTTACGATAACAACTTCATCTCTTGACATGACTTCACCTCTTTCGATCCTAACTAAATTCTTTTACTAACTGTTTAGCAATAATATTTTTTTGAATTTCAGACGTTCCTTCATATATTCTTGTAATCCGTGCATCACGGTAATATCTTTCAATTGGATAATCTGCAATATAACCTAATCCACCATGAACTTGTAATGCTTTATCCGCTACACGATTATATACTTCGGAACCATAGAGCTTTAACATGGCCGCTTCTTTAATCACATTTTGACCTTGATCGACCATCCATGCCACTCGGTAAGTAAATGAACGTAATGCTTCAATTTCTACAGCCATTTCTGCAAGCATATGGGCGACTGCCTGATGTTCAATAATAGGAACGTCGAATTGTGTCCGTTCTAGTGCATAAGTTATTGCCATATCTAATAATTTTTGACTGCTACCTAAATTTCTTGCCGCTAAACCAGCACGACCATTCGTTAATATTTTTAAAGCATTAATATAGCCTTGCCCTTCTTGACCAAGTACGTTTTCCACTGGTACTTCACAGTCTTCTAAGATTATTTCTGCTGAATGGGAACCTTTTAAACCCATTTTTCTTTCTACGGCGCCAATTTGGAATCCTGGAAAATCTTTTTCTACGATGAATGCGGTAATCCCTCGTGCACCTCTTGTTGGGTCGGTCACAGCCATTACTGTGAAAATATCCGCTTCTGTTGCATTTGTAATATAATGTTTTGTCCCATTCAAAATATATTTATCACCTTTTTTAATCGCCGATGTTTTTAAATTCGCTGCATTTGACCCTGCATTCGGTTCCGTTAATGCAAAAGCACCAATTTTCTCACCACGAGCCATTGCAGGCAAATATTTTTTCTTTTGTTCTTCACTTCCAAATTCAACAATTCCAACTGTCCCTATCCCTGTATGAGCACCAATTAATGTTGTGTATCCGTTATGAGTCTGACCAATCTCTTCATAAATGGCGCATTTCCCAACCATCCCAATTCCGAGGCCACCATATTTTTCAGGGATACTTAAACCAAAAAGCCCTAGCTGTTTTGACATTTCAAATATGTTTTGAGGAATTTGGTCCTCCTCTTCAATTCGCATGGCAACGGATTCAACTTCATTTTGAATAAAGTCACGGACACTCGCTTTTAGGAGCAATATTTCTTCATCAAATTGAAAGTTCATCATTCTTCACATCCTTATTATGTGTCACTTATTTATAGTGCAAGAAGCGTGCCAACTATTAAAGATGTTGTCATTTTTAAGGAGACTTCTGTTCAATACGGCAACAAAACAGGACTTATCTAACTCGTAATAAATTTCTAGTACTCAAAATACTCATAATGATATGTTCACTAATCACTTTTGTTTTTTAAAGAAAGAGTGGTTAATTTACTTATGAATTAATTTATAAAATAACTGCTCGATTAGATGATTTAAAAATGGATTAAACAATTCAATTTTGAATTAAGAAAAATGCCAAAAGAAGAATTCGACCAATGTGTTAAAGAAGCTATAAAAATCTTTGGTCTTGTACAATACTTAGACCGTAAACCAAAAGCATTATCTAGTGGTCAACATCAACGGGTTGCTCTTGGTCGTGCCATTGTTCGGGATGCAAAATTATTCTTGATGGACGAACCTTAATAACCCTTCTAGATGACCGTTTGATCCTTTTTCTCCGCGATTTGAGCGTCTTCAACCGTTCTAGAGAGTTTATCGTCTTTGATGCAATGCTGCTAGAGCCTTCCTTGTGTACTGATGCGTATTGGATAGTAGGAATTGGAAAATTTTTACTATCCTATTTGCTAAAAAAAGCTATCCCACTTTATTAATGGAATAGCCCAATCAACCCTTATTCACTTTTTACTTTAATATTATATTTTTTCAACTTTCTCACTACTGTTGGTTGGCTTGTCTGTAATGCTTTTGCAATTTCATATGTATTCTGATACTTTTTCACCGCATTCATTAACATTTTCTTTTCAATATGCTCGACCGCTTCTTTTAACGAGGTTTGTCGTTGATGGACACCTATTATTGAAGATTGATATTCATTTGGAAGATGATGAATAAAAATTCGATCTTGCTGTGTCGTTACGACTAATCGTTCAATTAAGTTTGACAATTCGCGGATATTGCCTGGCCAGTCATATTCAGTAAGAAAGTCAATTAGCTCATAATCAAATTCTTTATGCAATTGATATTTTTGATTATATTTTTTTAGAAACAGATGAATTAATGGAAAAATATCTTCTCGGCGTTCGCGTAAAGGTGGAAGATGGATTGGAATTACATTTAAACGGTAATATAAATCTTCTCGAAACTCACCCCGATCAACCATATCATGTAAATTTCGATTGGTTGCCGCAATAATATGAACATCTATTTTCTTTGGCTTTGTCGCTCCTACCCGCTGTATTTCACCCTCTTGTAATATGCGCAGTAATTTCACTTGTAAATTTAATGGTAGTTCACCAATTTCATCTAAAAAAATTGTTCCTTTATTGGCCAATTCAAACATTCCTGGTTTTCCTTGTCGATTAGCTCCAGTAAATGCTCCAGCCTCATAACCAAAAAGTTCTGATTCGAGTAAATCAGGTGGAATCGCACCGCAATTTACTTTAATTAGTTTACCTGTTTTCACACGATGACTATTTTGAAAAATATAATTCGTTAACACGTCTTTTCCAACACCGGTCTCACCTAATATTAATATCGTCGCATCAAATTTTGCAATTCTCTTTGCCGTTTCATAAATTGTTGTCATTGACTCACTTTGAACAATGATTCCAAATTCCTCTTCATATTTCGAAAGGTCACGGAGTTCGTTTTCTTGTTGTGAATGATCTCTATTGAAATAATTACTATTTTCTGCTTGAATCCGATTTAAGTCTGTTAAATCACGTATATTCGTGACAACCATTTCAATATTTCCTTGTTGATCGAGAACCGGTACCCCTGTTAATAAAGTAATATTGCCTTGGTAACCTTTTTGTACATAGGAAACGGTTTCTTTTTTCCTTAATGCTTCGATTGTAACCGAGTTTTTTAAAATTCCTCGTTTCATTAAATTATTTACGTTTTTCCCTATATAGTATTCTTTCGGGATTCCCGTAATACGCTCAATGGCAGCATTTGTTTTTATCGTTAACCCATCCTTATTTGTGAGATATAATCCATCATATGAGTGTTCAAAAATTACTTCAAGTTGTTCCTTTTGAATTTTCGTTTCCTCTAACCTATTTATTAGATCTGTAATTCCATCTGATTGCATACCGATAAATAAATATTGATCATCATTTATATTACTTTTTAGAAATAAATATTCATGTTCATTAATGGTTCCAAATAGTAAATTTTCGTCGGTTTGATAAGGGATCATAGCGATAAATTCAGAAAGCTGTTGGCCAATATTTAAATTACATTGCTCACGAAATAATTCATTATAGGATAAAATTTCCCCATTCTCATTTGTTATTACGGAAGGAAAAGGAAATTGATTTAATAATTCCATACAGATATCACCTACTCCCCGACATAAAGTTTTTATATTAACAATTCAAAGAAAACTCAAGACTCAAGCCTTAGGAAACCAAAGAGTATTGAGCCGAATGGAAAGAGAGTTTTTCGGCTTTATTGTAATGCTCGAAGCCTTCCTTTTTCGCTTAAGCGTACAAGGAAAGTAAAAGTTTGAAAATTTATACTTTCCTATTAGCTAAAAAAATGTTCATTTTCCCCTTATAAAGAAAGGCTGTCCATTAGAAATCGGTTTTCTTAGGACAAGCCTCCGTTTGTTCGAATTATTTAATTAAGTATATTCAACTTTTAGCTATTTACAATTTCTTCGATTGCAGAAACGGTAATCTTTTGATGGGATGTATGCCATTGTACCAATCCGTTTTTCATATAAAATATTTGAGGTGATTCATGTTTAATTTCGTATTGGTCAGCAATATCATTTGATAATGTCCGACTTTCTTGAACAGTTAAATAATAGCCGTTTATTTTACTATGTTTCGATAAATATTCATTGAATTGTTCAAATGCTCCTTGGCTAATTGGACACGTAAGGCTATGTTTGAAGAGGAAGAAATGACTTTCCTGTTCTAGAATTGTTCGGAGGTCTTGCTTTTCGTATATTTGTTTTAACCCCATTGCCCTTTCCCCTTCCACTTTGATCAATTGTTTTTTAAAGCATCCAATTTTTCATCAATTTCATTCGATAATTCTTCAATTGTTTTTCTTGCATCCTCTAATACTTCTATTGCATCTTCGCCAGTTTTTTTCGTAACCGATTGAACAGCACCAACAAGAACATCGGTTTGTTCTTTAACTGCTTTGGTCATTCGCCCTTTTGCATCACTCGCAAATTCTCGTACATCATTTCCTTTTTGAATGACGATGTTTTTCAGTTCATCGGTTTTATCTAGAGCTAAATATGCTTTTGACTGAAGATCATGACGAATATCTTTGCCAGACTTAGGTGCAAATAATAATGCTGCTAGTGAACCGACAATACCACCAATTATAACCCCAGTTAAGAAATCTTTCGTCTCCTTTGTTTCAGTCGATCTTTTTTCTTCCATATCGTATCCCCCTATTCCTCTTGTTTTTCAATAACAATATGCGTTTCTGTTTGTTTTTTTCGCGCTCTTACTTGTTTCCACTTATCTTTAAACTCCATTGCAATTTTCCCCCAACCGACTACTTGTGATAGTTTTTCCTCATTGGTATATATTTTGTTAATAATTTTATTAGAAATCCCCGTTAATGAATGATTAAATGATTGAACGGTCTTCCCAACTTCTTCTACTGCAATGACTACTGAATCGAGTCTTTTTGATTTTTCACTTAAATCTTCGGCCAAATGATTCGTTGTTTTTAGTAAGCTTTCCGTCTCTCTTGTTACCCCTTGTAATTGCTCTTCTAACCCCTCAACCGTATGTGAAATGTTGTTTAATGTTTGTGTTAATGACTTTAGTGTTTGAATGATATAAATGACTAAGATGAAAAATGCGATTGCAATAACCGCCACACTTATGTATAATACTGCTTCCATTAGATTAACTCCCTTCTACTTTTACCTAGTAAAATCCTTCTTTTCATTCTATTTTAATTAAAACATTTTTACAAAGAAGAATCGAGTCACAAATAAACATTTTGGAAAATTATACGAAATATAGTAGAAAATTAGCATAAAAGGGAAGGTATTTCTTGAATTTCTCATTTTTATTCGGGGGATGACAATATAAAATAACGTAAAGAAAACTCAGGGCTTAAGCAAACAGTGACATCACTGCCATTAATAATAAAGAGGTTATAAATATAAAAAAATTAACAATAAAAATGAAATCTTTCGTCCACAGTTTTGTATCAGACATCTTTTCCACTCCTTTGTTTTGAAGTAAGAAAGGAGGAGAACCTATAGGAGAATATATAGACAAATCCTCCCCCAACGGCCATCCTCTACCTATTTTTATCTAATATTAAAATCCCAATGAAATATATTTCGTCTCCAAATATTCTTCTATCCCTTGATAGCCACCTTCACGACCAAGCCCACTCTCTTTAAATCCACCAAAAGGAGCTTGCGGTGTAGATGGTGCACCATCATTGATTCCGACAATACCATATTCTAGAGCTTCACTTAGTCGAATGGCTTTGCCGATATTCTCTGTAAAGATATAAGAGGCTAAACCGAATGGCGTATTGTTTGCTCTTTTTATTACTTCATCTTCAGTTTCAAAGGTTGTTATTGGTACTAGTGGTCCAAAAGTTTCCTCAGTCATGCATACCATTTGGTCAGTCACTTTTGTTAAGACAGTTGGCTCATAAAAATGCCCGTTACTTCCTTCAACTGATTTTCCTCCTACAACCACTTTTGCCCCTTTTTGAATAGCATCTTGTACTTGCTCATCCACTTTTTCAATCGCAGATAAATCAATTAATGGACCAATATCTGTACTTTCATCCAATCCATTCCCTACTTTTAGCTTTGAAACAGCATTAGCAAACTTTACTGTAAACTCTTCTTCAATCGACTTATGAACATAAATTCGATTTGCACAAATGCAAGTTTGTCCCGCATTTCTAAATTTAGATGTAAGTAAGCCTTGAACTGCCTTATCAATATCGGCATCGTCCATGATGATAAATGGTGCAAGACCACCTAATTCTAACGATATTTTCTTCACTGTGTCGGCCGCTTGCTTCATTAATAATTTACCAACTTCAGTAGAACCGGTGAATGTGATTTTTCGCACTCGCTCATCACGCATCCAAACTTTACCTATTTCACTAGAACTTCCAGTTACGATATTAACGACACCTTTCGGAATACCTGCTTGGTTTGCTAATTCAACAAGTTTAATTCCTGTTAACGGTGTTTGTGTAGCAGGTTTAATTACAATTGTACATCCCGCTGCGAGTGCTGGTGCCACCTTTCGTGTAATCATCGCTGCCGGAAAATTCCAAGGTGTAATTGCTGCAACTACACCAACGGGTTGTTTTCTTATAAAAATTCTTTTATTTGGGTGAGAAGCAGGTACGATATCTCCGTACACCCTTTTTCCTTCCTCTGCATACCAAGAGATATACCCGTTCGCATAACTAATTTCCCCAATTGCTTCTTTTAATGGCTTCCCTTGTTCCATCGTCATCATTTTTCCTAAGTATTCTTTTTGTTCTTCAATTAATGAAAACCATTTAAATAGCAGACGCCCACGTTCTTCAGCCGTTTTTTGTGACCATTCAGAAAGAGCTTCATAAGCTGCGTCGACACAAGCTAGAGCCTCGCCTCCTCCAGCTTTTGGAACAGTTGCAATCACTTCATTTGTTGCCGGATTTATCACCTCGATTTGTTCTAAGTCATCTCCAATCCACACCCCATTAATCAATAATTTATAGTTTTGAATCGTACTCGTTTTCATGCACAACACTCCTTACTTTTTTACTTATATCGTTTATGAATATTATTTCGTTTCTATGATTCTGTTTGGAATTCATAGATTTCCATCGATAATGTGCTAAATATCTCTTTTCAAACAACTCCTGAAAATGACTTTGGATTTGGTCAAACACTGCATCACCAATAAGTTGTTTCTCTTCTTCAGTCCGTCCTTTTCCAAGCTTCAATTAAATTCAGACATTTACCTTTAATATTATTACATCGTAGTAGTGTTGTTGGCCAATACGAACTTATCATAAATGAATTTAATAAAAGAAATCTAGTTCCAAATATTATTTGTGAATACCCAGATGTTGACATTATTTTAGAGATGGTTAGTAATGAAATCGGTGTCACCATCGTACCTGAATCTACCTTGTCCAGAAATAATATTCGTGGTGTTCAAATGCTTCGGATTCAAAATACAAAAATCGTATCAAACTCTGCTATTATCTGGTTAAAAGATCGTTATATCTCCAACAGCGCCAAACATTTTATTCGTCTCTTTCAAAACCCAGATTTTGATCAAGGTTTACATATTGAAAAGGAAATAAAAAAAAGCGGTCCACAAACGCAGCCAACACGATACAATAGCCAGTCTAATCTAGCTATTGTATCGTGTTGGCATTTATGGACAGCTTATTTTATATCGTTTTATGATTATTGGCTAAATATGTTTCGTATGCTTCTTGGTATTTATGAATATCACCAGCACCCATGAAAAGAATTACACTATTGTCAAATGTAGCTAATTTTTCTACATCCTTTTCTTGTAAAATTTGTGCTCCATCGACTTTTGACTGTAAATCATTAATTGATAAGTTCCCGTGATTTTCACGCGCTGAACCGAAAATTTCGCAAAGGAAAACTTCGTCCGCGCCATTCAAACTATCAGCAAAGTCATTTAAAAATGTTTGCGTTCTTGTAAATGTATGTGGTTGAAAAACGGCAACTAATTTTTTATCTGGATATTTTTGTCTTGCCGAATTTAATGTTGCACGAATTTCAGTTGGATGGTGGGCATAGTCATCAATTAATATTTGTGAGCCTATTTTTTTCTCAGTAAACCGCCTTTTAACTCCATGAAAAGTTTTTAAACCTTCACGGATTACTGATGCATCTATATCCTCATAATGGCAAATCGTAATGATGGCTAAAGCATTTAAGACATTATGATCTCCAAATAATGGGATAGAAAAGGTAGAATAATAATTGTTTCGTACAAACACGTCAAAAGTTGTTCCTTCGCTCGTTATTTCTATATTACGAGCTTGAAAGTCGTTTTCGTCACCGAATCCATAAAAGAGAACAGGAACCTTTGCTTGAATTTTCTGTAAATGTTCATCGTCGCCATAAGCAATGATTCCTTTCTTCACCTGTAAAGCCATTTCTTGGAATGCTGAGAATACATCCTCTACATTTGCATAATAATCTGGATGATCAAAATCAATATTTGTCATAATACAGTAATCTGGAAAGTATGATAAGAAATGGCGTCGATATTCACATGCTTCAAACACAAAATACGTCGAGTCTTTAACTCCTTTTCCCGTACCATCCCCTATTAAATATGAAGTAGGTTTTGCTAATTCCATAACATGGGAAAGTAATCCTGTCGTTGACGTTTTCCCATGGGAACCAGTTACTGCGATGCTCGTATAGTTTTGAAGAAAGTCACCTAGAAAACGATGATATCGAATAATAGGAAGCCCTAATTCCTTTGCTCTTTCAACTTCTTCATGTGTATCTGGGAAGGCATTCCCCGCAATTATTGTCATTCCTGGTTTTATATTATCTGCATTAAATGGTAATATTTCAATCCCTAATTTTTCCAAGGCATCTTGAGTAAAGTAATGTTTTTCTACATCTGATCCTTGAACTTGTAGACCCATATTATGAAGGATTTGCGCAAGAGCACTCATCCCGGAACCTTTAATTCCTACAAAATGATAAATAGTCATGTTAGAACCTCCAACAATGTCACTATATAATATGCATTATATGTATAAAACAACTAAATTCGTGTTGTGTCCATCGAATTTAAAACAGCTAATAAATGTACCGATGTATACAATGGTACTCACGAATTTACACTTAAAATATTATAACACTTTATTATTTAAAAAACTATCATCTCTCTTTATATATTATCGATGCCTTCCACAAGTTATTCTTATAGTATATTCATTTCTACTTTGTAAAAGGAGGAGAAAATGTTAGTCTTCTCCTCTTTAATGGTTTAACCATTTCCAACTAAACTTAAAGTCCCATAGCCAAATATGTTTTATCTCTTATAAAAATTCCTTTAGCCGCTCTAAGTCTTCATTTGTCATTAATACATCTCTTGGTTTGCTTCCCCTTGCTTCTGAAATCATACCTTTATTCTCCATTAATTCAATAATTCGTGCGGCTCGATTATAGCCGATTCGGAAATGGCGCTGCAAACTTGAAGTTGAAATATTCCCTTGCTCAAAAGCAAATTCACAAGCTTCATAAAGTAATTCGTCGTTCTCCGCAAAATCAGATTTTCTAATCAGTTCTTCTTGTTCAAATAAATAATTAGGTTCCCCTTGCATTCTTACATGTTCAACCACTTTTTCAATTTCTTCATCAGATATAAATGCCCCTTGCACACGGAAAGGCTTTGCTGTCCCATTCTCAACGAACAACATATCTCCTTTGCCAAGGAGTCTTTCTGCTCCACTTATGTCAATAATTGTTCGTGAATCAATCTGACTAGAAACAGAAAACGCTATTCGAGTTGGGACGTTTGCTTTAATTAAACCTGTAATCACATCGACTGATGGGCGCTGTGTAGCAATTAACAAATGGATTCCACATGCTCTTGCTTTTTGCGCAATTCGGGCTATAGCTTCTTCAACATCATTCGGTGCCATCATCATTAAATCTGCCAACTCATCAATAACAATAACAATATAAGGTAGTTTTTGCTCTTGTATGTCACATTTCTCATTGAATTTCCCTATATCGCGAACACCTGTATGAGCAAATAACTCATATCTTCTTTCCATTTCATCAACAGCCCATTTTAATGCTTGTGTTGCTGCTTTAATATCTGTAATGACCGGACTAATTAAATGCGGAATTCCATTATAAGGTGACAATTCAACCATTTTTGGATCAATAAGTAATAATTTCACTTCATCTGGCTTTGCTTTATATAGTAGACTAATAATAAACGTATTGATGCAAACACTTTTACCAGAACCAGTTGCTCCTGCAATAAGACCATGTGGCATCTTTTTTATATCAGTAATTACTGGTTTTCCTGTTATATCAAGCCCAAGTGCCGCAGTCAAAGGAGAGTTTGCATCATTAAAAGTTGGTTCATTAATAATATCGCGTAAAAAGACAGGACGACTTACTTTATTCGGAACTTCAATGCCTATTGTGTGTTTCCCAGGAATCGGTGCTTCAATCCGGATATCTTTCGCAGCTAGACTAAGTTTTAAATCATCGGTTAAATTTGTTATTTTGCTGACTTTCACACCCAAATCTGGTGATAATTCGAATCGAGTTACAGTCGGACCAACCGCAACATCAACGACTTTTGCCCCTACATGAAAACTACGAAGGGTATTATTCAAAATCGCCTTTTGGTCTTCTATCCATTCTTCACTCAACTGTTCCGTTGTTGTCTTTTTCAAAAACTCTCGTGATGGAAATTCATACGTTTCATACTCATTATTGCTAATTGTTGTGGAAATTTGTTTTTCGGCGTGTACCCATTCCTTTACAGTTGAATGATGGTCATTTCTTGTTATTACACCAGGTTGAGAAGTGCTTATTATGTCATCATTCTTTTCAACAACTATATTGTTATCATCCAATTCCTCTTCCATTGATGCATGAGCTAGCAATGACGATAGGGTTGAAGAGGAAGAGTTTTTATTCGTCTCAATCTTTTCATCATTTTGTGTTGCCGGAATTTGTTTTCGCATTTCTTCATTATTTCTTTTCAAATCTTCACGAGATGGATTTTTTTCGGCAGTCGCTCTTCTTTCATTCCTTTTCTTCCAAAGTTCTCGATCTTTTTTTAACATGATTACATTAAAAGGTAAATGTTTTTTTGGTGTACGTGTTCGATTACTTTGTTCATCCTCATGATTACGCTCTTTTTCAATTTCTTGACTAGTAATCAATGGTTCCGTTTGTTCGTTTTTATCCGTATCCTCATCTATTCCAGGACTTTTCACTTCAGCAATATTCCCGTCTAGATCAATTCTCTCCTCTGTTTCATCTTCCATTTGTTGTATTTCTGTAGATGAATCGATAGATAATTCGTCCCGTACTTCTGCAACTGCTTCATTTTCTTCTACGATTTCTTCTTGTATTCCAACATGCTCGTTAACTCGTGGTCCATTCTTTGCAATATTCATTTCACTGTCTACTAACTCATTCACTTCATCTTGAGCTAAATTTTCTTCCCTTTTCTCTAGACCTTTTTTCTCGTTTTGTTCTAGAATGTGTTCACTTTTATTTAGCTCAATCACTTCATCTTGTGCCAAATCCTGTTCACTTTTATCCATCTGAATCGTTTTATCTTGAACTCTTTCATTTAACGGATTATCCCCATTTTGTCCCTGCTTGCTTTCACTTTCATCTGGCTGATTAAACTCATCTATCTCATAACTGCCTGGATATTTTACTTTTTCAACTTGGGTGAGAATCTCTTGTTGGAATTGTACTTTGTTATCTTCATTTAGCTTTTGTTCATCACTGTTAGATGGAATCTCTAAATTATCTACTGTATGCTGATTTTCTTGTGTCGCTGACCAAAAATTTACGTTTTCTTCAACTTGCGCAGGATTACTTTCATTACAGGCTAATTGTTTCTTTTCATGTATATATGTATTATTTTCTTTTATGTTATTTTCTTCAAAATATACATGAGTCTTTGTTTCATATTCTAATTCAAATGAAGTGAGCTCAAACTCAATAATATCATTTTGTTTCTTCTTTCTTTGAAATCCAAATATAGGTGAAGGAATTTCAGTTGGTTGAAACGGTGTTTTCTTATAATTTTTTTCACTCTCAGTTATTATTTTCTCCTTTGTTTGCGTCTTATTTTCATTAAGCGTAATTTTATGATCAACTTGTTCCGTCCGAATTTCTTCTTTTTCTTTATCCTCATTGAATGAATAACGATTCTTTACATGCCGATTATTTAACAATTCGTGTATATTAGATATACCTTGACTCGTTTGCGGCCGATTTCTTGTTTCCTCATAGGCTTGATGATTAGTTGTTTTTCTATGCGGTAATTTCGGATATTGATAAGCAACCCGTGTCTGCAAATCTTTATTTTGATGATCATCTGGTGTTATACTATCTTCCATCTGGTCTTCTTCATCCCGATAAAATGACAGTAACTTTTTATACCAATCCATATCAATCACTCTTTCTATCAAACATACATTAACATTTTACTATAAAATAATGGGAAGGGAAGAAAAAGAAAGAAAAACACTACCTGTTATGTTGGATAAAGGAGTTTTATTAAATAAAGAGGTGGCAAAAAAAGGGGGAAATCCAAAAACGATGTTCAACAAAAATGATGAAATTTTGAAGCAAAAAAGGAAGAAACGGGTATCTAGACCATTTCGCGGTGAAAATGACGGAAAAGGTCACATAGAGCGGTTATAGAGGCCCATTTCTCGATTAAGAAAAGCCGGACAACCTACACCCGGCCCTTTACTCTCCGTTCATATTAAAAGGTAATTGGAATAGTATACTTTCTTATTTTTTAAAGAAAACTCAGGGCTAGAGCCGTCGTTCTCCGAAAGAGCCTTTTTTCGGCGGCGATGCAACGCTACCGAAGTCTTCCTTGTACACATATGCGTATTGGAAAGTAAAAATTGGAAAATTTATTCTTTCCTATTCGCTAAAAAATTTATACTTTGCTAGTGACCAAAAAAAGAGGCATCCAAAGGTCGAGGATACGACTCTCTAGATAGCCCCGTAATAGTTAAAATTCAAATTTTTGACCAACTGTATATGTGTCGTCTAATACGAGAATCCCTTTTTCTTTTGGAGCGTTCGGTAACTCCAATTCTCTAGCTGAACAAATCATCCCTTGTGATGGAATTCCTCTTAATTCTGCCGGTTGAATAACTACACCACTTGGCATAACCGCACCTAATTTTGCTACAACAACTTTTTGACCTTTATCTACATTCGGAGCTCCACAGACAATTTGTAATGTTTCTTCACCAACATCGACTTGACAAACGCTTAATTTATCTGCTTGAGGATGTTTTTCCTTTTCCTTTACAAAACCGACAACAAATTTAGGTGAAAAATCGGCTTCTAATTTTTCATTAAATCCATGATTGTTAATAATGTTATTCAAACTGTTAACCAGTTCCTCTGTCAGTTGAACTTGTCCTCGTTCTGTTGTAAAAGTTACATATTTAGATGCATTGAATAGATTATAGCCAACAGTTTCCTTCGTTTCACTACAGATTATTTTTACGACATCTTCATTTTTCTCATATGTAAAGTTTTCATTATTTACAGGTTTAAACGATATTAACATTGTATCGCCAATTCCCTCTTTATTGTAAAATATATTCATTCCATTACTCCTTTCTTGTCGGTCGGTTTTTTGCCATAATAAAAATTGGTTCAAGCTTGCCATCTTCATAATAAAAGGACAAAGCGGTAATCGGAATTGATCCCGTTGTATAGAAGCTCATCGTCATTTGTGCTAAAATATCATAGCCCATGTCATTTTTTATGTCAGCAAAAATAAGGACATCTTGATGAGGAATAGATATGGCGAGTGTTCCCTCCACCTTCTCCTCCATTTCTTTCATTAAACCTTCATTTAATATACGGCTAGCGTCATAACCATCATTTGTATTTAAAAAATAATAGTCATTACCGCCAACAGTATCTTTTTTCAGAGGATTTGATAGTGACCTTAAGTTAAATCTTGCTATTTCACGCACCCTATTCGAATCCCAATTTTCCTTTTCAACCATCTTTTCATCAATCAATCGATACGTATTACCTAAATCTAAAGCATAATAAATTCTTGTTTCAGCTGTATGCTCATCGATAAGCAAATCGCCACCGTGATCGGTCTTTTTTGGGAAGGAAGTTGAGCGAATGACTGGATAAATGTTCTTCTCATGTCCAGTCAATTCAATTGGGGCAGCCATCGCTTTTAACGCCTCTTCAACATAATAAACAACTTCATCTATCGCTTGTTCCTTCTTTTTTTCAAATTTACTAATGATAGGTGGTAAAGAAATCGTAATTCCTTTATTTAATTTCGAATCCTCAACTCGTAATTCGTCCCGTTCTCGATTATAAATAATTTTTCGATTTTCACTCGTGAGCCGTTCTTCTAAAATTTCCCTTAACTTTGGGATAGTCATTTTCATTGGAATTCCTCCATGCTACGAACCCCTGTAAGTAGATAATTATTATTTCAAGGAATCCATAAATTTTTCAACTTCTTCTTGAGTTTTTCGATCTTTACTAACAAAACGACCGAGTTCTTGTCCATCTTTATATGCAATAAAACTTGGAATACCAAATATATCTAACTCTGCACATAAATCAATAAACTCATCGCGGTCAACTGAAATAAATTTGTAATCATTGTATTTATTTTCAATTTCTGGCATAAATGGTTCAATAAAACGACAATCTGGACACCAGCCAGCTGTAAATAAAAATACATGTGCTCCATTGTTTTTTAATGATTGAAATTCTTCTACAGAATGTAATTTTTCCATTTATATTACCTCCAACAATTATAATAAAACTATTCTACAATCTATTTTAGAGTTTATCAAAGTCCAACAAGTCATGCCAATATCTTGTTTTTTTATTGCCTTGTCAAAATTGTTATACTGATAGGTCAGATGAGCATCTTAGGAACGACCTGAGGCGGCTTCGAAACTCGTCTAGTCGGCAATTACCTTTTGTTCATACTCATATTGACCTTTCAAAAGTTTAACAACATGGGTGAACATTTCGACACGATTTACTTGTCCATTGGTAAAAATACCAACCGCACCTTCATGGAAACGAATATTTTTCTGCTGACAAAAATCATCCATAACAGTCCCTAGTTCTTCTCCGTTACGTAGTCGATTACTAATATATTCTGGTAAAACGATCCGAGCTCCACCAGCAACATAAGGCTCATTTATTTTTTCTCTTAAAACTAATGCGCCCCAATTGCAAAGCATTAACCCAATTTTTGTTTCTGTTACACCACCTTCTAAACCAATTCCTAAATCAGCATTAACTTCTACTAAAGCATTTTTTGCCCGATTCATTGCTCCTTGAATTGTTTCTTCGTCTGAAAAAGGTTGTTCACGAACATTTGATGGAACCTTACAAGGAATAATCTCAACACCATCCAAAAAAACACTTCGAATTGCTTCTAACTTTGCTTTATTTGTTGTCCCAACTGCTACTTTCATCCCGATTCCTCTTTTCTATCTTTTTATCTTAAATGTTGACTTTACACTTATTCGACAATGATTGGTATAGTCAGCATTTTATTTCGAATTCATTTTCACTAACATAGCCTTCTTTAAAAAAGCAATTAAGCACCTAAATGGCACCTAATTGCTTAAAACTTCACTAAACATATTAACCATTTGCTTTGATACTTTCAACTGTTGTTCGATCAGTGGACCGAACTAGTTTGATGAGAAGTTCCTTTGCAGCAGCATAATCATCAACATGAATAATTGATGTGTGTGAGTGAATATAGCGAGCACAAATACCGATTACTGCACTTGGAATTCCTTCATTAGCAAGATGAACTTGACCTGCATCGGTTCCCCCACCAGAAACAAAATATTGATATGGAATTTTGTTAGATTCCGCTGTATCTAAAATAAATTCACGTAATCCACGGTGAGTAACCATTGTAGGGTCATAAATCCGAAGAAGTGTGCCTTTCCCAATATGACCAAACTGATTCTTGTCTCCTGTCATATCATTTGCCGCACTCGCATCGAGAGCAAAATATAAATCTGGTTTAATCATATAAGCGGATGTTCTTGCACCACGAAGTCCAACTTCTTCTTGAACAGTGGCACCTGAATATAAAATATTTGGCAATGTTTCTCCTTGAACTTCTTTTAATAATTCAATTGCGAGTCCACATCCATAACGATTATCCCATGCTTTTGCCATTATTTTTTTAGGATTTGCTAAAGGAGTAAAAGCACTAACTGGGACAATTTGTTGTCCTGGTTTTATTCCAATTTGTATCGCATCATTTTTATCATCAGCACCAATATCAATTAATAAGTCTTTAATTTCAGTTACTTTATTTTTATTTTCAGTTCCTCTTAGTAAATGTGGAGGAATTGAGCTAATCACCCCATCAATGGGACCGTTATCTGTAAAAATTTGCACCCGTTGCGCTTGTAGTACTTGTGGTGACCATCCACCTAACGTTTGAAATCGAATCATTCCATTATCTGTAATGGATGTGACCATAAATCCAACTTCATCCATATGCCCAGCCACCATAATTGTTGGACTATCACTCGTTCCACGTTTTATTCCAAAGATACTACCAAGTCCATCTTGTACGATTTCATCGGCATATTTTGCTAGTTGTTCTCGCATAAATTTCCGGACAAAATGCTCATTTCCAGAAGTTCCAGGAAGTTCTGTTAATGTTTTAAATAAATCTAATGTTTCTTTGTTCACAAAATTACCCCATTTCTTTAGGTTTACGAAAGATTATGTACAATGTTTATTTTACAGAAATATTTATAAACATTCTATAAAAGTAATCCATATTTGTTAAATATAACTTCATAAATGAATTAGATTTTTGCTATACTTTTTCATAGTAGGAGGCGAGTTGGATGAATAAGAAAGGTTTTATTATCGGTTTAATTTGTGGGGCGACAGTTGGTTATTTTACAAAATCTGCAATATCAAATACTGGAATTTACACATCAGAAGAAATTTTGCACAAAGTGAAACAATCAACTGCAAGTGGCGGAAAAATAACAGGCTCTTGGATTATGACAAGTCCAGAATCAATTGAACGCAACTCATTAAACTATAAAGTATATCGGGGTGGAATTACCCAATTAAATGAGGAGGAAACGAATAATTTTGAGTTTTTAGCAGATGCAAAAACAGGAACAATTATCGACTGGACTGCTTTATAACTTTCGTTTTAGGGGCCAATCCTTATAACGGCCCCTAAATATAGTTTGTTTAATTTTTTCGACGGAGTGATTGGCTAATCTTTCCTTGTGAATCCCACTTTACCGCACGATATACCGCATCGTGATAAAAAGTTAACCATGCGTTATGTTGGGCTGCATACGGAATCCACTTTTCCTTTTCAAAAATAGTAGTCATTGGATAATCATCATAGGCCATTACCCAAAGTACATTTTGGTGTGCGTGGGTAGGTAAAATATCAGCTAAATGGATGGCCATTTCTCCTTCTGATTCCAACATAATAATTGCATGACCATCACTATGGCCACCTGTATGTATCATTCGAACTCCTGGTACAATCTCCATCTCTTTATCAAATGTAATGACTTGTTCTTCAATCCCCTGCCAATTGATCTCCCAATAAGTTGATTTCGACCGAATATTCGGGTTACGCATTTCATTCCATTCTGTTTCTGTACAATAGATTTTAGCATTTGGGAAGGTAGAGACTAGTTCCCCCGCTTGATGAGTCGTTAACCCACAAGCATGATCAAAGTGAAGATGAGTCATCAGTACGGCATCAATATCCCCTCGATTTACCCCTAATTTAGCTAAAGATTCATCTAGTTTCGACTCTTCTGTCACACCAAAATTGCGCTTTTGTTTATCAGTTAATTTCCCGTTCCCTATACCCGTTTCAATGAGCAATTTTTTCCCATTCACCTCTACAAGAATCGGATCTGTTCGACATTCGATTTGATTATTTTCATTCCCCGCATATTTCCTCGTCCACAATGGCTTTGGAACTACACCAAACATCGCTCCCCCATCTAAATGGGTTACCCCTCCATCTAGCCAAGTCATCTTTATTTTGCCAATTTGCAATTTCTCCATCTCATCCACTCCTTTAAACAATTATAGAAAGAGTAATATAAAACCACTTCATAATACAATTATAATATTATTCTTTCTATAACAAAAATAAGTTATTATATAACTATGATTATATTGACAGCTCATATGAAATGGAATAAAAGGAGACATGATACGGTGAAAGAAAAAAACTTAATTCCAAATAATGAAATATTCACTAGTAACAGTAATAGCCTCACAAAGGATAGAAAAACGAAAATATTAACAACGACTAGTCTATTTATCGCGCTCAATCTCGTTCTTAATCAAATAACTGTACCCATCGGCCCAACAATTGAAATTGGATTTGCCTTTCTACCAATTGCTGTCTTAGCTTATTTATATGGTCCATTTAATGCCGGTATTTCTGCTGCCATTGCAGATGTTTTAGGTTTTTTATTACGCCCTAGTGGTTTCTTTTTTCCAGGGTTCACATTAAATGCTTTATTAATGGGGATTATTTTCGGTATCTTTTTACATCGGAAGAAAATCACTTTACAGAGAATAGCATTTACCGTTTTACTAGAAACAATAATTGTTAGTATCGTATTAACACCCATTTGGTTAAATATCATGTATGAAACTCCATTAGTTACAATTCCACGTATTATTAAAAGCGCTATTCTTTATCCGATTAATGTAGGGCTTTTATATATCGTACTAGTTAACTATGTGAAGCGAGGAAAAAATGAACGAAATTAAAGGTTTCATTTTTGTTTTGAGTTCATATTAGTCCCAAAACAATCGCTTTTTCATGCATATACTACATAGATAAAGTAAAATAATTTAGATTTATTTAATTAGACTACAATAAAGAACTAATAAGGAGAATGAATATGACTTTTTTAACGGATATTGAAATCGCAAAACAAAATAAAATGGTTCCGATTACGGATATTGCAAAGAGTATTGGTATTGATGAAGAATCCATTGACCTTTATGGAAAATATAAAGCAAAACTGGATATGCATGCCCTTGAACAATTGAAGAATCAACCGAATGGAAAATTAATTTTAGTAACGGCCATCACCCCTACTGCAGCTGGTGAAGGGAAAACAACGACTTCTGTTGGATTAGCTGATGCGCTAAATGAGCAAGATGAAAAAGTGATCGTAGCACTTAGAGAACCATCACTTGGCCCTGTTTTTGGTATTAAAGGTGGTGCAGCTGGAGGTGGTTATGCTCAAGTTGTCCCAATGGAAGATATTAACTTACATTTCACTGGTGACTTCCATGCCATTGGTGCAGCGAATAACTTATTAGCAGCAATGATTGATAATCATATCTATCATGGAAATGAGCTTGGTATCGATAACCGAAGAATTACGTGGAAACGTGTTGTGGATATGAATGACCGGCAATTGCGCTATATCGTAAACGGATTAAATGGAAAAACAAATGGTGTTCCCCGAGAAGATGGTTACGATATTACGGTCGCATCAGAAATTATGGCTATTCTCTGTCTTGCCAGTGACTTGGAAGACTTAAAAGATAGAATTAGACGTATTGTCATCGGTTATTCGTATAGTGGACAACCTGTTACTGCAGGAGACTTACATGCTGAAGGTGCCATGACTGCCTTATTAAAGGATGCCATTCGTCCAAACTTAGTGCAAACATTAGAAAAAACACCTGCTATCATACATGGTGGTCCATTCGCAAACATTGCCCACGGATGTAATAGCATAATCGCTACCAAATTAGCATTAAAATATGCAGATTATGTTGTTACAGAAGCTGGCTTTGGTGCTGACTTAGGTGCAGAGAAATTTATTGATATAAAATGTAGAATCGGCGGTCTACAACCAGATGCAGTTGTTCTTGTTGCAACCATTCGAGCTTTAAAACTTCATGGTGGTGTTAATAAGAATGAGCTAGGGCAAGAAAATGTAAGTGCAGTTATTAAAGGAATGCCAAACTTAATGAAACATATTGAAAACATTAAAAAACACTTTGGTCTTCCGTTAGCTGTAGCCATTAATAAGTTCCCAACCGACACAGACGAAGAGATTGAAGAAGTACGCCACGCATGTGCACAAGTTGGTGTTGATGCAATTCTCTGTGATGTTTGGGCTCAAGGCGGAAAAGGCGGCTTAGAACTAGCAACTAAAGTAAAAGACCTAGTGGAACAAGATAATCAATTCCGCTTTGTTTATGACGATGATGACTCAATCGAAGACAAGTTAAATAAACTAGCGACAAAAATCTATGGCGCAGACGGTGTCGATTTTACAAATGAGGCAAGAAAAGAAATGCAAAATCTAATGGATAGGGGCTTTGGAAGTCTACCTATTTGTGTAGCGAAAACGCAATACTCTTTCTCAGATAATAAAGATCTATTATGCAGACCTGAAGGATTCCGTATTACAGTACGAAATCTTAAAGTATCTGCTGGAGCCGGTTTTATCGTAGCACTTACTGGGGCCATTATGACAATGCCTGGTTTACCGAAAGTTCCAGCAGCAGAAAAAATTGACATTAACAGTGAAGGAGAAATCACAGGTTTGTTCTAATCAACCGACTCTCGACTAAAGTTGGTTATCTCCGCGCAAAATGATGAATGCGTATTGCTTCCTGAATCTTTACAGTTATAGGAGATTCAGGAAGTTTTTTATTGATGAATGAGGATACTAATAGAAGATAGCGTCGGTACTTTGGGTCTCATATGTGCAAAATCTCGTGAGGTTCACATATAGTACTTTGTGTGACTATTGTGATGTTTTTCCTGCATGTAAGACATATAAACTGCTACGTGACCTTTGCAACCTTTTTCACCGCGATTTGGGCGTCTATAACTCTTCTATAAGAAAATCAAAATACGATTTTCTTAGATAGCACCTTACCCTTTAGCTAAAAATAGGACACAGAATCTTTTCTACGTGCCCTTTCTATCAATATTTTTTTCCGTTCCCATTACTACTTCACTTTCTTTAGTGAATATTTTTCTTCTTAAATTGACCACCTTTTACATCACTAACATCGGACATAGCAACAAAAGCGCCTGGGTCAAAGTAGCGAACAATGTTTTTTAATTTTGCTTCTTCTAGACGGGTAATTACACAGTAGATAACTTTTTTCTCCTCTCCACTGTACCCACCTTCTCCTGTAAAGTAGGTAACTGTACGTCCTAATCGATTCAAAAGGGCATCACCAATTTCCTTATATTTATCCGTCACAATTAATACTGACTTTGATTCATTCATACCAACGACAACAATATCGATCGTCTTAAAGGCAATAAAGTAGGCAATAAGCGAATAAAACGTACTATTAATACTAAAGACAAAACCAGCACTACCTAAAATAAAAATATTAAAAAACATGACAATTTGTCCGACAGAAAATGAACTTTTACTACTTAAAAGCGTTGCCAATATTTCGGTTCCATCAAGTGCTCCGTTGTTACGTAAAACTGTTCCTACACCGAAGCCTAGAACAATCCCACCAAAAATAGCAGCAAGAAGCGGCTCATTTGTAATCGGCTCAACATCATGCAATGCTTCTGAAAAAATAGATGATAAAATAATACCGTAAAAGCTTTGAAATGCAAAAGACTTCCCGATTTGCTTATAGCCCAAAAATATAAACGGAATATTTAAAACGACGAGGAAGATACTGAAAGATATGGGTGAAACGAGTTCATCTAAAATTAATGAAATACCAACTACTCCACCATCAATGACCCTATTGGGTACCAAAAAGGCTTCTAATCCATAGGCAAAAACAAATGCACCAATCGTAATAAAAAAGTAACTTCGAATCGTTTCTCTTATAGAAAAATGTTCTTGATAATATTCTGACATATAATTCCTTCCTTCTAAATTAGAATGATAAAGTCGTTCTAATATGGCTTTCAATATTAGCGTTAATCCAAACGGCCCATTTTAAAGTTCCTATAATATAATTTAAAACAAAAAAGATCAATAGGGAAAGAATTTTAACTTATATTTTAAAAAAACCATAACACGGAATTACCTTATTATGGTTTTTTAGTAGTATATACAAACATGAAAAGCATATTAATTCAATTCCACTCGTGCCTCTTCGTTTTTTGGATATTTTACTTCACAACGATAAATACGATTTCCCAATCCCGAAAATTTTTCTTCATATTCGGTCATAATATTTCCTTGAAAATCACTATTATGCAAGTCAAGACTGACATATTTTAATTTCAACCCGTATTCAGAAAAACTCATGAGGGAATACTCAAATAAACCTTGGTTATCTGTTTTGAAATGAATTTCTCCCCCATTTACTAAAACATGTTCATACATTTTTAAAAATGATTTATACGTTAGTCGTCTTTTTTCATGTCTTTTTTTCGGCCATGGGTCGGAAAAGTTTAAATATACCCGTTCAATTTCTCCTTGTCCAAAAAACTCTTCTAATTTTAAAGCATTTTTATTTAATAGCTTTAAATTCGGGACTTCTGCATCAATTGCCCGGTCAAGCGCAGTAACAATAACGCTTGTATATGCTTCAATTCCAATATAGTTAACCTCAGGATTTGCTTTAGCCATCTCTGTTATAAATCGGCCTTTACCAGTACCAATTTCGATATGAATGGGATGATTGTTACCAAATAGTTCGTGCCATTTTCCTCGCCATTTTTCAGGTTCACTTACAACATATTGTGGATGATTCATTAATTTTTCTTCTGCCCACGGTTTATGTCTTAGACGCATATTTGCCACCTCTTCAATATTATTATTGGATTCAGTCATTTTTAACTTAGCATTTTAGAAATTCGGAAAACACATCTTCATAAAACTTCAAACAATATACATTCGCGAATAAATCTCGCCATTTGTAACATCCTAAAAAGGAAAAAGAACTAGGGGGAATCGTTAATGCCGATTGAACATACTCATCAAATGAATTTACTAAAAGATTTACTCCAAGACCATTCCGAAGATTGTTGTGGATCCGTATCCGAATGCGAACAAATTGAACGACTCGTTAAATCCCTTATGGTAAATGATCATATTGATCAAAATATAAAAAACATCTTAAATGATATTTATTCCTATGGTCAAAACGGAAAATATACGCAAGATCTAGATGCACATATTCAAAATAATCAAGAGCAACTATCATCTTGGGTTGATCAAATTGACCAATTTAGCTAATGAATCCAAGTGATATTTGAGTAAGACTCATAAAATAATAATCGTGATACAATGACTTATCATTAAAAAATCTCCCTATCCCAAGGGAGATTTTACCCATCTCGAAGCTTTTTTATGATTGTAGTGTTTCCAAATATTGCAACCAAAACAAACTATCTTGGTCCTTTCCTTTATTACGGAAAAATTGTATAGAAAACATCGTTTGATAATAAACATACCATTTTAACCGAGTTTGTAAGGACTCATCTAGGGTCATCCCATAATTCTCTAACCATTTTCCCCATTCTGCTTCAGGTACATACCAATATAATAAAGGTCCAATATCTAGTACTGGATCACCAATAATTGCACTTTCCCAGTCTATTAAGAACAGGTCATTCTCTTCAGTTAACATCCAGTTATTATGATTCATATCACCATGGCAAACAGCCCAATGGTTTGTTCCTAATTGGTTCATATTATCCTTGAGATAGTTGATTGAATGGTGGATGATTGGATCTTCTTTTAATTTTGGATCATAATTATTTAATAAGTGCGTTAATAAATATTCAGGAGAGGCCGGTGTTTTTCCTAATCTCTTTAACATCGATAAGAGTGGTTTTGACTGATGAATTTTTTTCAATAATTTTGCTACATCTTCTCCGCCCATATCAATAGGCTCTAATTTCCGCCCTTTAATCCACTTTTGAGCAGTAATAACATCTCCACTCTCTAACCGTTTCGTCCAAATTAATTTCGGCACAATTCCCTCAGCAGAGAGCACAGCTAAAAATGGAGAGGAGTTCCGCTTTATAAATAATTTTTCGTTATCATGGGAAGCGAGAAAAGCCTCACCTGTTACTCCGCCAGCTGGTTCAATTACCCAACCATTCTCAAGAATATAGTCCACCGTTTTCACCCTCAATGTTTATGCATAATCCAATATATTTTTAGGTAGTTGCTAATTAAATTAAGGAGAAAATTAACAAACAATTAAAATATATTTCATTTCCGATCTATAGATAGTGACTTTATGATTGTATCTTTTTGAAAGCGATTGCGTCAAGTTAAATTTACCTACTACTGTTTTACCAGTGAAAAATGACAGTTTACTATATTCTATTGTAATATTTTTTTACCAATTAGAAAACACTCTTTTTCACTTACAAGAGCTGGAAAATAAATTCAGAAGACTCTTTATATCATATGACCACAATGAATTAATAAATACGGGAGTGAGAAGTTGTTTTACATTGTTCTAAAATCGCCTTTGCTATCTTTAATTGACTATTTTTCAAAGGAGCCTTAAAAGAACGCATTTTTTCAAACCAATCAAGATAATTTCGGGAATCAATAACCGTTACACCATACGGTACTGTTGGAAAATCAATAAATCCGTTTCGACTTATTAGTACTTTTGAGATTGGAAATTCGATTCCTGATTGTTTTATGATTCCTTTTACAATGGATTCCGTCCTATTTAAGGAAATAAGTGGATTCAAAACTTTCTTTCTACTCCTCGTTTGCCTTCTCTCCCAAAAATGGCCTTCTGAACCTACAAATACTGTTTGATCATCCGCTTCTAAAAATTTAAAACAAATTAATTCTAATGGTGTTACAAGAATGATATCACTCTCAACGGATGCTTTCTTTAATTGAAATATGGGATTGTACAGAATTAAATATGTATCGGGAAAACGTTGAGAGAAATACTGTAAATGTTCATCGTGGTAATATGAATAATCGACATTTGATTGTTCACTTATCGTTGAACTCGCCCAAAGTAATTGTACTTTAAAAATTTCTTCTAAAAAGTAATGTTTTAAATCTTCAACGGTTTTCGGGACGGCCGTTAAGGTAGCAGAGGGAAAGCCCATTATACTAAAATGATCGTCATCATATAATATTTCTTCCTTAACCGGGTCATCCTCTTCTTCCCACTCGTTTTGATTTCTTGATAAAAGTTGTTTCACTTTATTCCATAAGTTTTCCTTTGTTTCAAACATTTCTATTTCAGGTTCATTGTTTAACGGTAAATCAGTCCTGTAAAGGGAACCATCTTCCCAAGCTTGATGTAATTGTTCCCATTGAAGACGTTTTAGCCTAATAAATCGGGAAAGGTATCTATATATATCATATTCATAGCGCGATACGTAATCTTGAATTTTTATTATTTGACCCATTTTTTACAATCCATCCTTTATTCTTTAGGCTGTTTTCGTATCCTTTGTTGTTTTTCACTAAGGCGGAAGCGCACCTTAAGGAACGGCCATAAGGTACTACTTCCCCGAATATACTCCCCCGGCTCTTACTACTCGAAATCATGCCTTACTGAATTACTAGTAGACACAGGTGCAGCATTGCACAAATCCGACTTTTCCGACGGACGCTTCCAAGAAAAGAAGAAATGCTACGTAAGCGAAACAGCCCTCGAATGAAATGCGATTAGCATGATCACGGAGTCGCCGCCAAGATTAACCACAATTCATTTTTTCTTCTAAAAAGCAACAACTATTGAGAAAACAGCCTTTCTTTACAATAACTTTATTGTAGCTTAAATGTATGGACGACTTTGTATTTTGGCGTTTCATCTACATGTGTCTCATATAATACAACCTCATCTACTTGAAAGCAAAATGGTTCGTCTGCATTGTATTTATTCAGTAAACTTCTTTGAAAAGGTTCGCTTGAGTTCCACTTTCTGGCAATTGTAATATGCGGTCGAAATGGCTTTTTATCTAAAGATAGACCAAGATTCGTACATTGATTATACACCTTTTCTTGTATATTTTTTAAGACTGAAGAATGTTCTACATCGAGCCAAAAAATTCTCGGCTCGGACTCTTTACCAAATGTGCCAAATGTATTTAATGTTAATAGAAATGGCTGTATATTTATAAAACTGTCTGTAACGGTATCAATCGCGCGGGATAACAAATCTTTTTCTTGAAAACCTAAAAATGTAAGGGTAATATGATAATCTTCTGGATGGACCCAACGTTTAAATGGAAACTGCTGTTTATTCTTAATTACCCATTGATGTATCGCTTCTTTCACCCGACTAGGTAGTTTTACTGCGAAAAAATAATGATGTTTCCCTTCCATGTTTACACTCCCAAATTTTCATATTATCTATATTGTATACAAAAAGTGGGCGTGTAATCTATTACGATTTAAGAGGTCCACATTCTTTTTCAATTTCCTTTTCAAATAACTTTTGCAGACTACGTGTTATATTCCCAGGTGCTCCATCATTAATCTTTTTTTGATCAATAGCTATGATTGGTACAATTTCAAGTGTCGTACTTGTAATAAACACTTCATCCGCTTCTAGTAGTTGTTCAATTGTAAACGGATGCTCCTCAAAAGAAAACGTATGATTGTGAATGGTAGATATTAACTTTTGTCTTGTAATTCCATTTAAAATATAATGATTTGCCGGATGTGTGAATATTTTATCACCCGCTACAATCCAAACATTCGTTGAGCTTCCTTCTGTAACGACATTGTTTCGGTGTAATATCGCTTCTAAACAGTTCGCATCTGTTGCCTTTTTCTTTGCAAGCACATTTCCAAGAAGACTAATTGACTTAATGTCACATAATTGCCAACGTAAATCTTCACTTGTAACAGCTTCAGCACCCGACTGCATTAACGTAATCGGACGAGCTCCCTCCATAATATAACCAATTAATGTTGTGGACGCATTTTCTGGAATTACATGATTTCTTGGCGCAACACCTCTTGTCACTTGAATATATAAATTACAAGTATTTACATTTTCTAAAGCAAGTAAATCGCTAATTAATTCAATTAGTTTACTTTTTGATGTTGAAACTTCCATAAATATTTTTTCTGCACTTGTAAATAATCGGTCAATGTGTTCCAAAAGGGCAAACGGCTTTCCGTTATAAATACGAATCACTTCATAGACACCATCACCGAACTGAAAACCACGATCCTCCATATTAATTTTAACATCTTCTTGTTGAATAATTTCTTCATTAAAAATAACTTTCCCCATTTACTCCCACCCCTTCATTTCTAATTAACTTTCAAATTATTCATTTTAAATTTCTTTGAATATTTTATTACATTTTTCATATAATGGCAAAAAAGGGGAGGTTATATTATCGTTCTATAAAGTTTAGAAAAAATATTTCCAATAAATATAACAATAATTTTCAAAGTTTTCATGTTGCATTATATATGACAATATTTATTTACAATAACTTCACAAATTGTTCAAAGAAACAACCAAATGGCTAATATAAAAAAACTAGTAATTTTTGAGATAATTCGTTATAATATTTATATTACATTTACAAGAAAGATAATGAAGTTATTATCTTACGTAACAGGGAATATTCCCCGTTGTCGTTTGCAAGGAAGGAAGCCAACTAAAATGAATAATAGGGGTGTGGTTTTTTGGAAAACTCTACTGACCGGATGCTAACTCGTATCAAGTCCGTTTACATGTTCATCTATGAAAATGGTACTGTATCGACGCAACAATTGGTAGACGAGTTTGGCACAACTCCTCGGACAATCCAAAGAGATTTAAATGTTTTGGCATATAATGGTTTAGTAATGAGCCCTAGCCGAGGCAAATGGACAACGACGAAGAAAAAAGTAAAAATTTCATCTTAGAGATATATATTGAAAAATCGCCTGAAGAATTGGCGATTTTTTTAGCTACTTATATTGTTTAAATATTACTCAACACCTTTGCTTGCTGGAAAATCTCCTCCTCCCTCTTTTAACATTGATACTTCCTTATCAGTTAATTCGCGATACTCCCCTTCTTCCAAACGATTATCAAGCTCAATTGGCCCCATTGATATTCGTTTTAAATAAACAACCTTTTTTCCAACCGCTTCAAACATTCGTTTCACTTGATGAAATTTCCCTTCCGTAATCGTTAATTCAATCTCAGAGCGGATTTCACCACTACGCAATATTGTAAGGTAAGCAGGTTTTGTTTTATAACCATCATCAAGAGTTACACCTTCTTGAAAAGCCGACTTGTCCTCCTCAGTAACTGTTCCGTCAATAAGCGCATAATATGTTTTTGGCACATGCTTTTTTGGTGATAATAACCGATGTGCAAGTGCCCCATCATTGGTTAGAAGAAGTAAACCTACTGTATCTTTATCAAGACGACCAACTGGAAATGGTTGATAAACCGCATCCTCTAGCTCTAACAGATCAAGTACAGTCTCTTCACGCAAATCTTCTGTCGCCGAAATAACTCCAGCTGGTTTATTCATCATTAAATAAATATACTCTTTATATTCAATCTTTTCTCCATAAACCGTTATTTCGTCTTTTTCAGGATTGACATGTATTTTCGCATCCGTTATCGTTTCACCATTTACCTCAACGACCCGGTCTTTCAATAATTTCTTTACTTCTTTACGACTTCCGTACCCAATATTCGCTAAAATTTTATCTATACGCACAGAATAACCTCCACTTATAAATAAATTGTTCATACTTTCCTTGAATGAGATCATGTTAAACATTCGTTCCAGTTTATTATCATTTCACTGATCGAATTAGGCATTTCAATCATACCCTTTTAGTCAAACACACATACAATGTTTACTGAAAGATTAAGGAGGGGTATGTCATGTTAGATTATTATCGTCAACAACAATTTCCTGGTCACATGCATGGGCAAGGACAATTTCAAAGTCCCGGGCACACAGGGCAATTTCAAAGTCCTGGCCATGCAGGGCAATATTTTCCAGGGTTTCCAGGAGCAGGGCAATCGAATAGAATCGATCGTTTAGAACGTGAAGTTAACCGGTTAGAACGAGAAGTTAATCGGTTAGATAACCGTCTCCGTCGAGTAGAAAGACGATTAGGTATGTAACCATTTTTATAAAAGCTGTAAAAAGGTCCCTTGCATAATTACAGAATAAATTTTTGTTCCTGTAACAACACATGGGACCCTTTTCTTAACCCATTTTTCTTTTCAAACTTTTCATCTGATCTGGGAAAAGGAAGTAAATTAAACGGGACTTCACACTTAAATAAAAATAAACAAACGCACCAAGTGCACTACATAATAAAATGAGTATTAACGACATCATTTTCGTATCTGGAGTAATAAACAAATGTAAAAGCTGATAGAATAAATACACGACGATACCCATTATTAAATTAAAAATAATAATTAATATTCCTCGCCTCAATACAAGTCGGTATTTATAACTCGCATAATACTTAATTACAATTAAGTTAATTGTAATCGTAATGACATACCCGATCACCGTCGTATATATCGCCCCTACTGTTCCAAATGCTTTTATAAAAGGAACATTCAGTATAAGTTTAAATAACAACCCTAGAAGTAAGCTAAACACAGTAAATTTCTGTTGATTTAACCCTTGTAAAATAGCTGCCGTCACCGAAAACAAGGCAAATAAAATGGCAACAGGTGCATAGAGCATTAACACTTTTGTACCAAAGTCATATGGCTTATAGAAAAATGTATAAAAAGGCTCTGCCAAAATTGAAATCCCGATTGCTGCCGGTAACGTTAAATATAATAACACTTGAAAAGTTTGGTTCAATTGAGATTTCATTAATTTTTCATCACGATTGACAAACGCAGCTGTAATCGATGGTACTAAAGAAACTGAAAAAGCCGTTGCTAATGAAACTGGTATAATGACAATTTTATGTGCATTGGCGTTTAATGCTGATAAATGGTCATCAGCCACTTTTGCTAAGCCAATTGTCGCCATTGCACCATTATGTGTTAACTGGTCAACAAATTGGAATAAAGAATTTGAGATGGCAACGACGATAAATGGAATAGCAGAGATAAAGATTTCTTTATAAATTTGTGGCAAAGAAATCTGAACCGTTCCCTTATCCTTTAACAACAACTCATCTAAATATGGCTTTCGTTTATACCAATACCAAATTAAAACGAGTAAGCCGCCAATTGCACCAACAAATGCAGCAAAGGTTGCTACTTGTACTGCATGAACAGTCGACCCATCAAATACATTTAAAATAAGATAGACACCAATCAAAAGAAAAGCAATGCGGACAATTTGCTCAACTACTTGAGATACAGCGGACGGGCCCATGGATTGATGACCTTGGAAAAATCCACGAATTAAACTCATAAACGGAACAACAATTAATGCAAAGCTAACAGCTCTTATAACCATAACGACTTCTTCAGGTTTTATTACTTGTTCTTTATCCGCTATAACAATATCGGCAAGCATCGGTGCTAATAAATAAAGAATAATGAATGATGCAAAACCAGTCATTAACATTAAAACAAGCCCTGATTTAAATAGTCTTCTTCCAACACCATATTCTTCGAGTGCATTATATTTTGAAACAAACTTAGATACGGCAAGTGGAATACCAGCTGTTGCTATACTAATAAAGATTGTGTAAGGTACATAGCCGTAATTGTAAAGTGCAAATCCTCTTTGACCGACTAAAGCGAAAAAAGGGATAACGTAAATTAATCCTAGAATTTTAGAAATGTATGTACCAAGGGTTAAAACAAACGTTCCCCGCATAAATTTAGATCCCATAAAATCCCTACCTAACACATTTACTGTTACATCATACTAAAAAAACTATCTGTTCATCATTATGACAGATTTCCAAAACAAAATACACTTATCTATTTTATCTGTTTTCTATCGTGATTGACAATTTACTTTTATACTTTTTGCGAACTTTTTATTTGGACTTTTATTTTCTCAGGAAAGTTAAAATGTATTTGATAATTATTTTTAAAAAAATAAACTAATTTAGTGATTTTATTTATAATCTTCTAATTATTATGCTATTATTAAGATGAAAATGAATGTACGATGGGGGTGTGATTGGCGATAATAAAGTTTTTTCTATCACTTAATTTCCAATAGAGAAACATATATAGATAGTCGAAAAAAGCTTGGAGAAGATGGTTACATTATGAATTCATTAGAGTTCATAAATAGCGATCAACCAGTTGGATTTTTTGAGGATGATTGGATTCATATTAATTGTTAAGAGTGATATTTTAAAGCGAAGGAAAATTGGTTAACTATTGTTCGTTTTATAATATAAATGTCCTAGCTTTCATTTTTATTATAGTAAAAATAGTAAGTGTAGGAGAGGAAAATAATGAAAAAGAGTTTAGTTATTCATTTTATTTTTTGCAGTATTTTTTATTACTTTACTTGTGAATAATTTTGATTTTTATCAGTTGAATAGAGTTTTTGCTTTGTTTTATTTCTTGTTGTGGATTGTTACAACAGTTGTTTTGTTCCTGAAAAATATTAACAATAAGAGAATGGTTGAAAATTCACAAAACTACTTCCTGTTATTATATAATGATTAATACAATAGGAAATAACGATTAACAAAAATAGAGACTTTGCCGATAAAAGTCTAAAATCTTTAATTCTGTAAACGAGCACATTATTTAATCTCGCCTTTTTCATTTTAATCCGGAATGTAATCTGAAATAATAATCTGGTTCCATATTTACTAAATGGTAAATACCCCAATTTCCTATTGGAAGCTAATCTTCATCGACATACTCCTTTGCTTTCCTTCAATAAATAATCATTGTTCTTTCTATTTCAAAATTGATAGACCCTTTTCGTTTCTTAACTTTTCGATATAATAATTTAAGTAGTGGGGATTCGGGATGACTAGCTAGCAAGTCTTTTTTTATTTTTAGCACAAAATTTGTGCAGTACTTTGCATTTTTACCCTGCAAAGCTCTGCACTTTTTTGCTATATACAGAACTTAGAACCACTATGGTTATACTAACTTTTTATAGTTTGAGTAATATACATTTAATCTAATACTAACCAATCATTAAAGATATTATTGTCGTGTAATTGCAAATAATATTTTAAAAACCTTATAATTTCTTGAGTCGTTATATTTTCACCTGATTTATTCATAGTAATTTAAGAATTGACCTTAAATCCATGTAATCTAGGCTTCTTGCCAATTTGATTCTGTACTAAATAAATGCAAAAAAGAATCCATTTCTGTTACAGTTAAAGTACCACCAAAAACCTCACAGAAAGGATTCTTTATATGGTTACTTTAACGAAAAAAACGCTTAATTTCAATCCCAAAATTAAATTGTCAAATGATGGAGGCTCTCTCTCCTCCGATACAGGTGAATTTCTTTTTAGCACTATGGAACAATGGGCTTTCATCCTTTCGTTGCCTTTGATGGTGCTCGGGTGACTTTTTGAAGGCCAAACTTCGCCCTGGTAATGTCTATACTTCAAACGGCGTGGTTGAATTTATACAGCCTTTGATTGAACATTATAACGAAGCATTCCCGGAAACAAGTTTGTTCCTACGAGGAGACAGTGGATTTGCTGTACGAGCCTTGTATGAATTATGCGAACAGGAATCCGTCCGTTACATTATTCGTTTAAAATCAAATGCCCAATTACAAAGTCTAGCGAAAGAATATCATCCTTCTTCCGCACCTACAGACATTTCAAAAACAGAATGCCATTTTGAAGAAACCATTTACCAAGCAAATTCATGGTCGAAACCAAGAAAGATTATTATTCAATCCGTGCGACCTGCAGGTGAATTGTTCTTTACCCATTCCTTTTTTGTCACAAGTTTCGAATTGGCTTCTCCTCATGATATCGTCCGTGCCTATCAAAAAAGAGGAACGATGGAGAACTACATCAAGGAAGCTAAAAATGGTTTTTATTTCGATAAAATGAATAGCCATTCTTTCATGGTTAACGAGGTTAAGATGATGTTGACTCTCCTAGCTTATAACTTAACCAATTGGTTACGAACCCTCTGCCCTCTGCTTTCCGGAAGGGAAAAAGACGATGCAAATTGACACCATACGTACTAGGATAATCAAAGTAACCAGTAGAATAGTGAAATCGGGCAGATCAATTTACTTTAAACTATCATCAAGTTTTGTATATCAGAAGTTCTTTTGGAACGTGTTGGGCCAAATTCAAAAGCTCCAAATAGAATAGTCTGATGACAGCCTTAGCTTAACTGAAAAAAACACCCTTTTCGGTCAAGGGAGAAGTCTGCCCAAAATTCGAATACTACTGATAAAATATTCAGTTAACTCGGTGGTAACGTATAATTTTTAAATTAAGCCTGTGAAATTTCCCTTTTTATCAAATTTACCCATTGGATTTCATGAGGCTATGAATATTTCAGGTTATTTATTATTTGTGTATAGAAAATTAATTAAATCGGGTTTGCTTGTCTTGAAATTTTTTTACTTTCTTTCATTTTTCAATTTGTATATAATTATTGAAATGAAATTCAGTTTAAAGAAAAGGTGATTACTATACAACAAGTAGATGTTCTCGTAATTGGCGGTGGTCCGAGTGGGTTAATGGCAGCAATTGCAGCTGGCGAGACTGGTGCTAAAGTTATGCTTGTAGATAAAGGGGACAAGCTTGGTCGGAAGTTGGCAATATCCGGTGGAGGGCGTTGTAATGTAACGAATCGACTTCCAATTGATGAAATTATAAAACATATCCCTGGAAATGGACGATTTCTTTATAGTGCATTTTCTATTTTTAATAATGAGGATATCATCCGTTTTTTTGAAAATTTAGGTGTTGCCTTAAAAGAGGAAGATCACGGAAGGATGTTCCCTGTAAGTAATCATGCAAAATCAGTCGTAAATGCATTATTAAATCGAATAGATGAATTGAAGGTTATTATCCGAACAAATTGTCCTGTTGAAGATATTCATTATGAAAATGGCCATGTGAATGAAGTAATTTTAAATAATGGTTCTATCATTCACCCAAAATCAGTCGTCGTTGCAGTCGGTGGGAAATCAGTCCCTCATACTGGTTCTACCGGAGATGGCTATCCATGGGCTGAAAAAGCTGGGCATACGATAACTGAACTTTACCCGACAGAGGTACCATTACTTTCAGATGAACCATTTATAAAAAATCGCACCCTTCAAGGTTTATCATTACGTAATATTGCATTATCAGTGCTAAATCCAAAAGGCAAAACAATCATAACCCATCAAATGGATATGATTTTTACCCATTTTGGTATATCTGGCCCCGCTGTATTACGCTGTAGCCAGTTTGTTGTAAAAGCAATGAAAAAATGGAATCTTTCCCATATAACGATGAAAATTGATGCTCTTGTACATCGCACAGAAGAAGAAATTTTTCAAGAGATTGTTGGCAAAATAAAAGATGAACCGAAAAAGGCTGTGAAAAATGCTCTTAAAGGGCTGTTACCCGAACGATATTTACTATTTTTATTAGAACAAGCAAGTATTGAACAAGATGCGCCATTGAATACATTAAATAAAGAGAAGTTCCGGAATTTCGCTCATTATTGCAAAGATTTTCGATTTACCGTTAATGGGACTCAACCACTCGAAAAGGCATTTGTCACTGGTGGTGGCATTTCTGTTAAAGAAGTAGAACCGAAAACACTTGCTTCTAAAAAAATGGATGGCCTTTATTTTAGTGGTGAGATTTTGGATATTCACGGCTATACTGGTGGATATAATATCACTTCCGCTCTTGTTACTGGAAAATTAGCTGGAATGAATGCAGCAAAGTTTGCGTTAGGAATGCATTCATGACATGTATGTAAAGAAAACTTAAGCCGTTTGGGCCTTTAAGCGGGACGAGAGCTGAAGTTTTTCGCTTCGTTTACGGGAAGTAGATAATTTAAGCGCATAAGCTAAAAAGGAATCAGCACGGTATGGCTGGTTCCTTTTTTTTTGAGGTGCAGTAACTCGCTAACCATTTATTTACTTTCGATAAATGATCATCGCTGAAAAACAATAAATTTGTTCATCATCTTCTTCAAACATAGCTGCTACGTGATATTTAATATCAATTAATTGGTCTTCATTCAACTTTCCTAAAAATTTATTTACTTCATTTTCAAGATCTTTTTCATGTTCATAGTCAAAAACTTTTACTTTGACCATCAGGAAATCACCTTTTTTATTATTATGATGGTCAAAGTATTCAATTTTTATAACATTTTAATTAATTAAATTTTATGAATTTTGTTCATTCCATTCTAATTCGCCAGTCCATTCGAGCATGCCGCCTACCATATTAATCGCTATGTAGCCTTGGCCTTCAAGAAAACTACAAACTTGGCCACTACGATTTCCTGAACGACATACAAAAATATATTCTGTATGTTGATCTAGATCCTTTAATCGATCTGGAATTTGCATCATCGGGATATGTTTTGCACTAGGTATCATACCTTCTGCAACTTCTTCTACTTCTCGAACATCAATGATATGAAGTTCTTCCCCTTTTTCCAGTCTTTCTTCAATCTCTTTTGGTGTAATTGTCTTCATTCCCATCTTCCTTTTCTGAAAAATTTGCTAGGATAACTTTAACATATAGACGACGGTTTTATGAAATCATTTGATTTTAACAACTACAATTTCCCTATATAGCAAGCTAAGAAAAAAAGCCGCCTGTATAAGACGACTTTCTAAAATACATTAGTTTGCAACGATATTAACTAGCTTTCCTGGTACCGCAATTACTTTTCGAATTGTTTTTCCTGCGATTTGTGCTTGAATATTTTCATCATTTTTTGCAATTTCTTCTAATTGTTCTTTCGTACTATTCACAGGAACTTTTTTCTTCGCTCTCACTTTTCCATTCACCTGAATGACGATTTCAATTTCATTATCAACTAATTTTTCCTCGTCATATGTTGGCCAGTTCGAATAAGTAATCGAATCATCATGACCTAGAATTTGCCATAACTCTTCTGCAATATGCGGGCAAATCGGTGAAAGTAATTGAACAAAACCTTCTGCATATTGTTTTGGCACTTCGTCAACTTTGTAGGCATCATTAATGAACACCATTAATTGGGAAATAGCCGTATTAAAATGTAAACCATTATAATCTTCTGTTACTTTCTTCACTGTACGGTGATATATTTTCTCTAAATCTCCGCCAGTAGTGGCAACAACTTTATTCGATAATGTTCCGTCTTCATTAACGAACAAACGCCAAATACGGTCTAAGAATCGTCGAGCACCATCAAGTCCTGTTGTTGACCAAGGAGCAGATGCTTCTAAAGGTCCCATGAACATTTCGTATAGCCGCAATGTATCTGCACCATGGCTATCAACAATTTCATCAGGATTGACAACATTTCCTTTTGATTTACTCATTTTCTCATGGTTTTCTCCAAGAATCATTCCTTGGTTGACTAATTTTTGGAATGGTTCTTTTGTCGGAACAACCCCTAAATCATATAATACTTTATGCCAGAAGCGTGCATACAATAAGTGTAGTACAGCGTGTTCTGCACCACCAATATAAAGGTCAACAGAAAGCCAATATTTAAGTTTTTCCGGATCAGCGAGAAAGTCATCATTATACGGATCAATGTAGCGTAAATAGTACCAACAGCTTCCAGCCCATTGTGGCATTGTATTTGTTTCTCTCCGACCTTTTTTACCTGTCACAGGATCCACTACTTCCAACCATTCCTTCGCATTCGCAAGTGGAGATTCACCCGTTCCAGAAGGTTTAATTTCTTTCATTTCTGGTAAAAGAAGTGGTAGTTCTTCTTCAGGAACAGTTGTCATCGTTCCATCTTCCCAAATGATAATCGGAATCGGTTCACCCCAATAACGTTGGCGACTAAATAACCAGTCACGAAGTTTGTATTGGATTTTTTTTGTACCAATCCCTTTCTCCTCTACCCAAGCGATCATTTTTTGAATCGCTTCTTCTTTATTTAATCCATCTAGAAATCCTGAATTTACATGTATTCCATCACCCGTATAGGCTTCTTTTTCAATATCTCCACCAGCGACAACTTCACGAATGGGTAATTCGAATTTTTTCGCAAATTCATAGTCCCGCTCATCATGGCCTGGTACCGCCATAATTGCACCTGTTCCGTAACTAGCTAAAACATAATCGGCAATCCATATTGGCATTTTTTCCCCATTTACCGGATTAATTGCATAAGCTCCAGTAAATACACCTGTTTTATCTTTTGCTAAGTCTGTACGTTCTAAGTCTGATTTTGTTTGAACTTCTTGTAAATATGCTTCCACTACCGCCTTTTGTTCGGCTGTAGTAATTTTTTCAACTAAATGGTGTTCTGGCGCTAAAACTGCATAAGTTGCACCAAATAACGTATCTGGACGAGTTGTAAATACAGTAAATGTTTCATCATGACCGTCAATTTGGAAGTTAATTTCCGCACCTTCTGAACGTCCAATCCAATTTCGTTGCATTTCTTTTAAGCTTTCAGGCCAGTCAAGTTCTTCTAAATCTTCAAGAAGACGATCAGCATATTCGGTAATTTTTAAAATCCATTGACGCATTGGTTTACGAATAACTGGATGGCCACCGCGCTCACTTTTCCCATCAATTACTTCTTCATTGGCAAGGACTGTACCGAGTGCCGGACACCAGTTTACAGGTACTTCATCAACATATGCGAGTCCTTTTTCATATAGTTTAATAAAAATCCATTGGGTCCATTTGTAATAATGCGGGTCTGTTGTATTGACTTCCCGCTCCCAATCATAGCTTAAACCGAGTGAATTAATTTGATTTTTAAACGTTTGAATATTTTTCTCTGTAAATTCTGCTGGATCATTCCCCGTATCAATTGCATACTGTTCAGCAGGTAAACCAAATGCATCCCACCCCATAGGATGAAGCACATTATATCCTTGCATCCGTTTTTGGCGAGCAACGATATCAACTGCTGTATAACTTTTTGGATGTCCAACATGAAGTCCGGCCCCAGATGGATATGGAAACATCGGCATTGCAAAGTATTTCGGCTTGTTTTTATCTTCCGTTGTTCGGAACGTATGATTTTCTAACCAGTAATTTTGCCATTTCTTTTCGATTTTTCTATGGTTGTAACTCACTGAATTTTCCTCCTCTATCATTGTTTATCAATCATTTTGACCATGATGAAGCAGTTTTAAATGTAAAACAAACAAAAATCCCCCCATCCCAAATAATGATTTGGGACGAGAGGATTGTATCTCCCGCGGTACCACCCAATTTAATATACGTAAAGTTGTATATTCGCTTGATTCTCCCGTAACGTGGGTAAACGGCAAATACTACTTATTTCATATTTGCAACTCAAAGGCGAGTTCATGTTCCTAAGGACTAACTTTCACCAACCGTTAGCTCTCTATTACCAATAGAAAACACTACTACTCCTTGTCACCGTTTTTATCCAATTCTATGCCAATTATTATAGAAAAGTTTATTAGAAAAAGCAAGCAAAGTTCGATAAATTTCGATAATGAGTCGTTTAGAGTCTTCAACGATGAACTTGTAAGTCGTAACTGTGAGATTGGTCAATTTCCCTAAAAATATCAGCAGTGAATGCTTTGCGAGAAACATTTCAAGCAGAAAAAGAGCGTAATCCAACGGCGCTCTTTTTACAAAGATAAATATATTACGAATGAACAAGGCTGAAATCAATTGTAAAACCTAGGTCCTCTAACATTTGATAATCACTCGAATTTGCTTGCCCTTCTGTCGTTAAATAGTCCCCAATAAAAATTGAGTTTGCTGGATACAATCCCAATGGCTGAAGACTGCGCAAATTCACTTCACGACCACCAGAAATTCGAATTTCCTTTGTCGGATTTACGTACCGCATCATCGCCAATACTTTTAAACAATAACGAGGATTGAGCTCGTTTGTACCCGCTAAAGGTGTTCCCGGAATAGCATTTAAAAAGTTGACTGGAATTGAATCTGCGTCCATAGTTTTCAAACTAAAGGCCATATCAACTACATCTTGACTTGTTTCTTTCATACCGACAATGATCCCCGAACACGGAGAAATTCCAACTTGCTTCACCAATTCCACCGTATTCACACGGTCACTATATGTATGAGAAGTTGTAATTGCTTCATGATGCCTTTCCGAAGTATTTATATTATGATTGTAACGATCAACACCAGCTTCTTTTAATTTCACCGCCTGTTCAGTTTTTAAAATACCTAAACAAGCACAGACCGTCAGTTGATACCGTTCTTTAATTTCCCTTACAGCTTGGGTAACATTTTCTATCTCCCGGTTACTAGGGCCACGTCCACTTGCGACGATACAATACGTTCCTACTTTCATTTCATAAGCTTGCTTTGCTCCCGCTAAAATCTCCTCTTTAGACAACATTGTATATTTTTCAACTGGAGCTTGTGAAATACTTGATTGAGAACAGTAGCTACAATTCTCAGGACATATCCCTGATTTAACATTTTTTATTTTGTTTAATTTTACTTTATTGCCGTAGTAGTAATGACGAATAATATATGAACCGTGAAGTAGTTCTAGTAAGTCTTCATCTGGCGTATGTAAGATTGATAACGCCTCTTCCTTTGAAACTTCATACCCTTCTAAAATATTCTTAGCTAACCTCTTCCAATCCATCACGTCTCCCCCTTCACTTTATGCACTAAGATTAATATTTTTAAACTGTCCTTTTGTTAACACAGTAACCCGCATTTTATGAGCAAATACACCAGCAACAGCAGCAAGAATGATGTCTTTCGGAAGCGGAGGTAACATCCATAACCAAGCCATCCCATACGTAAAGCCTTCAGGTGCATCAGCCCAAAATTTATAAGCAAAATACATCCAATTCGTCCCAATAAAGTAATTTATAAACGTCCCAACAAATGCAGCAATGATATATGGCGTGACTGTTTTCTTATTGGCAACGATTTTTCCACCAACATATGCAGCTAAAATAAAGGATAAGATGAAACCAAATGTTGGACTAATAATTGAACCAAACCCGCCACTAAAACGCGCAAAAACTGGCAAGCCGACAAGTCCCATAAATGCATAAACACTTGTAGCAATTGCACCTAATCGACTACCTAAAATTAATCCTGATAATACGGCAAAAAATGTTTGAAGAGTAATTGGTACACCACCAACAACTAAAAACGGTATGATTGAAGTAATATTTGCTCCAATCGCGATTAATACAACAAACATACTGACTAAAGTAATTTCAATCGTCTTCATTTTTTTCATTCTAATATCCCCTTTGTCATATTTTCATAATTTAAAAATAATTGACAGGCTATTATTTGTCAACCTATTTTTATAAAAAGTTAACATATATTTTATAAAAATTTTCCCTTTAAAGTTTATAGGCATGAAAAAAAGCTACCTAAAATTAGATAGCTTCTACTTATACAATCTTCGTTAGTTGTTTCTCTTCTTGTAAGCCTTTATCATAAAATAATGATGTACCAATTGCGATGATAAAGAAAAACACTAAAATAATCATTAAAAGATGAATCCCATACTGGTCAACTAAAATCCCACCTAACATAGGACCAATCATCCTTCCACCGGTTGCTGCACTATTGACAATCCCTTGATAAAAGCCCTGTTTACCTTTTGGTGCAAGCATATCTGCAATCGTCGGGATGGCCGGCCAAACAAGCATCTCGCCACAAGTTAAAATAATCATTGCTGCCAAAAACCCGGTGAATTTTGATGATAAAAAGACGACACCGAACGAAAGAATAAAAATAAAAATTCCCGTAACCATTTGTACTTTAACCGTTTTAGCAAATTTGTTAACAAAAACAGCAAGTAGCGGTTGGGCTAGAACAATTAATGCACCATTTACCGTCCATAATAAACTATATTGTTCAAGTGATATTTTTAAGTCTTGTGTGTACGTTGCAATGGTTGTTTGCCATTGTACATAACCGACCCAACAGAGTGCATATCCAATTGAAACAATTAGTAATGCACGCATATTCGGACTGTAATCCTTATTATTGGGAGAATGGATCTTTATCGCAGAGGTCGCGCTAACTGCCTCATCAGATATATGGCGATAATAAAAATAAGCAATAAAAAAGAAAACAATATATAAAGTTAAATTAGAGATAAAAATAAGATTAAATGAAATGGAAGCAATAAATCCACCCATGGCTGAACCAATTGCTACACCAATGTTAGCAGCAACATACATCGCATTGAATGCTCGCCTTCCTCCTTCTTTCCATGCAACGCCGGCCATTGCATAAATGGAAGGATTAACAATACCTGATCCTAAACCGATAAAAACAAGTAAAATCGGGTAACTTGGCCATCCATGGGAAAAAGTTAAAATAACTAAAGCAATTAGTGTAATTCCCGCTCCAGAAATAATCGCTTTAAAGCCACCAATTTTATCGAATAAATACCCCCCAAGCAAATTGCCGACAACTGATGCACCAGCATTTAACATTAATACAAAACCTGCTACCGATAATGATTTCCCTAAATATTCATGTAAGTAAATTGTATTTAACGGCCATAAAAATGAACTACCTGTTGTGTTAATAAAATGACCGATGAAAATAAGCCAAAACGCACGTGGCATAAAAACGTTCTCCTTTAACAAATCAATATTTCGTATATCAAAATAATTTTAGAGACTTTTTTATAAACATGCAAAGGGAATTTTTCGAAAGAGGAGATTTCTTTATTCATCGAACAATCTGTGAATTTGAAAGTGAGAAATAAAGCACACTTTTTTAACCCGAAAGTGAAATTCGAATTCGTTCATATGAACAATACAACGGAAATTCCTCGTATGAATGGGCTTGTCTGTTTTTTATTGTTGGATTATTTGGTGTGGATGTGGCACATGATTACTTCAATTCGATAGGCCTTGAGTGGGGTGTTTAGAAACCCTTCTAGATGACCTTTTTATCCTTTTTCTCCGCTATTTGGGCGTCTAGAACCTTTCTAGTTGACCATTTTATTCTTTTTTTCCGCTATTTGGGCGTCTAGAACCTTTCTAGATAACCGTTTCTTCCTATTCCACCGCGAATCGATCATCTATACTAGTGAAACGTCATTTTTTTCATGTTAGCCCAATAAAAAACTTAAGATGCTAGAGCCTCCAGACAATCAAGTGACTTGAGTTCTCCGAAAAGAAAAATTTTTGCTTTGATGTAATGCTGCTGAATCCCTCCTAGTGCGCTTATTCGTATAGGAGGAGAAAAAATGGAAAATTTATGCTTTCTATTAGCTAACAAAAGGCAACCCAATTGGATTGCCTTTTGTTAGCTATTAATGATGGTCGAGCAAAGTCATTTCATTTTGCAAAGATTGAATTTTCAAGCGCATCCGGTGAAGTCGGTCTCGCTGTATCGCATTGGCACTTCGATAAACAGCCATTAACTGATTGTATTGTTCTTCCAACATTTGCTGTGCCTCACTATATTCTTGGTCATGAAAATGTCCCTGTTTGGAACCATCTATTAACTGTTCCCTCGCATAATCAACCGTTTGTTCACATTGACTAAGAAACTGCTCTAAGGATTCTCGCGTTGTCATGGTAATCCCCCTAACCACCATTTTCACTTCTATGAAAGGGTAACAAAACCACTTTCAACATATATTCTTTACTTTAACGCACAAAATATTGACTTTTAATTTATGGGAAAATTGTTGGACAAAATCTTGTCTTAACCACCTGAATAGGAACCACCAACTTTTTAAGATAACTCAGGGACGCTTGAGCCTTTAAGTAACCAAAGAGACTAGCGTTCGTCGGACGGAAAGAGAGTTTCAGCTTTGATGAGCTGTAAGATCCTTCCTGATGCGCTTATGTGTATAGGAAGGTAGAAATTGGAAGATTTATACTTTCCTATTCGCCAAAAAATCCCTAAGCATACAACCATATCCTTCCCATCTCTCCTTTTTCCATTACATAGGAAAATTATCTTTCACATGATAAAATGATGTTATAGTTTTGTACTGAAAGGAAGTTTTTACATGAATCCATTTTCATATTCAATAGATAATAAACGATACCATACTTGGAATTACCATTTACGAAATCATTTTGGACATAAAGTGTTTAAAATATCTTTAGATGGTGGGTTTGACTGTCCGAACCGAGATGGCACGGTCGCTTACGGTGGTTGTACATTTTGTAGTGCAGCAGGCTCTGGTGATTTTGCTGGGAATCGGGCTCTCCCCATTGAAGTTCAATTTCAACAAATAAAAGAAAAAATGCATACGAAATGGAAAAATGGAAAATATATTGCCTATTTCCAAGCCTTTACAAATACACATGCTCCTGTAGATGTTCTTAAAGAAAAATATGAAGTAGCATTACAGCAAGAAGGTGTTGTCGGCTTATCAATCGCAACAAGACCTGACTGCTTACCAGATGATGTTGTAGAATATTTAGCTGAACTGAATGAGCGTACGTACCTTTGGGTGGAATTAGGTTTACAAACCGTTCACGAAACGACGGCAAAACTAATTAATCGTGCGCATGATTTTAAAACGTACGTTGAAGGTGTGGAAAAACTTCGCAAAAAAAACATTCGCATTTGTAGTCATATTATTAATGGCTTACCAATGGAAACACCAGAAATGATGATGGAATCTACAAGAGCTGTTGCCAATCTCGATGTGCAAGGGATAAAAATTCACCTACTACATTTATTAAAAGGCACGCCCATGGTGAAACAATATGAAAAAGGGATGTTGAAATTTTTGACATTCGATGAATATGTAAGTTTGGTTTGTGACCAATTGGAAATTTTACCACCTGAAATGATTGTTCATCGGATAACGGGTGACGGTCCAATCGATTTAATGGTTGGTCCAATGTGGAGTGTAAATAAATGGGAAGTATTAAACGCAATTGATGATGAGTTAAAAAGAAGAAACAGTTATCAAGGTAAATACTATACTGCTCAGGTTACTAAAGGTGTGAACGGGATATGAAATTAGAAAAAATCTTACCTTTTTCTCATCAATTAATAAAAAAAGCTGCATCCATTGGCGACGGCGTAGTTGATGCGACAGTTGGGAATGGAAATGATACTTTGTTTCTATCTGAACTCGTCGGTCCTACTGGTGTGGTTTTTGGCTTTGATATACAACGTGAGGCGATTAATCAGACAAAAAAGCAATTAATTCAACATGATAAAGATAAAAATGTTCTTTTATTCCAAGTTGGACATGAAAACGTAAAAACATATATTCCAAATGATTTCCACGGTAAAATTAAAGCAGCTATTTTCAATCTCGGTTACCTACCAAAAGGAGATCATTCCATTGTTACAAAACCGAACACTACGATTGCAGCGATTGAACAGTTATTAGAAATAATGGATAAGGAAGGCATCATTGTTTTAGTAATTTATCACGGACATCCTGAAGGAAAAAACGAAAAAGATGTCTTACTTGATTATGTTACCCATATTGACCAAAACAAAGCACATGTGTTACTTTATCAATTTATAAATCAAAAAAATGATCCACCGTTTATTGTTGCGATTGAAAAAAGATAAAGCCGATAAGTACAATTCCTATTAAAATAAATAGTAAACTTTACTCAGAAGAAGTCCGAGGTTGTCCTAAAAGTGGATCTCATAAAAAATGTGATAATCAAGAATATCGATATATCAAGGTTTTGAAACATGAATATGGGCATCCGAAAATCAAAAATACACTCTTTCTGGACAGCCCCATTAAATACAAAGCTGGGAAACCTAAATTATTGTGGTTTCCCATTTTTATTGCTTTATTTCTTTTTATTTGTACAGTTTTTACAAAACCGCTTCAGCTACTAATTGAAATGACTTTAACTTATCTTGAAAATCATAAATGATCGATACTAACATAATTTCATCTGTTTGGTAATCCTCACTTATTTGTTCAAGTCTTGCCTTTACCGTTTTCGGACTTCCGACGACCATTCGTTTTCGATTTTCTTTAATTCGCGCCAATTCATATGGTGTATACGGGTATTTCAGAGCCATCTCTGGACTAGGTACACCTTTCGATTCCATACCTTGTTCTAGCATAATCATACTTAAATCAATACTTGATGCCACACGCTCTGCTTCTTCATCAGTTTCGGCACAAACGGTAAATACAGCTACCATATTTCTTGGTTTACTTAAATATTTTGAAGGTGTGAAGTTATTTAGGTAATGACGCATAAACGATTCGCCACCTTCTCCGTTAATAAATAAAGCAAAGTTATAAGGGAGTCCCATTTGTGCTGCTAACAATGCACTCGCTGAACTTGATCCTAACATCCACAAATCTGGGCTCGTTTTCACTAATGGTGAAGTTTTCAATCCGTATAAAGAGTGCGTTTGGGGAATTTCATCATGAAGGAACTGAAGCAATTCTTCCACTTTAGTTGGATAATCATCGACATTGCGATAACGCCCATTATTTAATGCAATGGTTGCCCGTGGCATTCCACCAGGAGCACGACCAACACCTAAATCAATTCGACCAGGTGCTAAGCCTTCAAGTACACGAAAGTTTTCAGCAACTTTATATGGACTATAGTGAGGGAGCATCACCCCACCAGACCCGAGACGAATATGGTCTGTTTTTGCTGCTAAATATGAGAGTAAAACTTCTGGTGAGGAACCTGCTAAACTTGTTGAATCATGATGTTCCGATACCCAAAACCGTTCATAACCCCAAGATTCCACTGCTTTTGCTAGTTCAACTGTATTGGTTAAGGCCTCCTCTGCCGATTGCCCTTCTGATATAGGGGATTGATCTAAAACACTTAATTTTATTGACATTTTCTCCATCCCTTTCTATTTACTTTTTTCTTGCCATTTCCGATAAGCCTTTGCATTTATATAAAAGAAATAACTTTTTGATCCGCCTAACTTGAGTAATTTTTTCGTTAAACTTTTTAATGAATCCTGTTCTGCTACTTTTCCATCTGATAAATATAGTCCGAGTAAGCCACGGTTAATTAACTGATGAAATTTCCGATTAGGTAATTGATTTGTATGAACATCAGCTTCCTTAATGAAAAGACGAAAACGATCAAACATTTGTTCATGATTTTCGTAATAAAAACAGAAATTTAAGTCGCCACCTTGCCGATCCTCTTCTTGATCGATAAGATAATCTAATAAAATATGTAAACCTTGAACATATGGAAAATACCCATTTCGAATTAAAGCACTTTCTTCTGCTGTAAAATCCTCTCTCATCGCATACGACACTAAGCAGAAAATTCCTAACGTTGATCCGGAACAGGCGGAAAACTCGTACCATTCCATTGTTGGCAAATGATCTCTTGTCTCGGAAAACCACTTTTTTAGCCTCGGAACTCTTTCCTCTACTTTGACATGTTTATGTACTTGTAAATCACAGTAATATTGGCACAGTTCATGCAAATATTCCTTAATAAGAGGATAATGTGAAATAGTTACCAACACTTCTTGACAAGTACGAACAAGTTCAGATAAATAACCACCATCATCTTGGTCTTCGCGATAACGATAATAGTTGTTGTCCGCTTTCCCATTTAGCATCAATGCATGCATCATTGATTCATGTAAAGCTCGAAAATCTATCGGGTCTTGAGAAGTTGATCGATCACATAAATTATCTAAATAGTCACTAATTGTTTGATAGGCAACAATAAATTTAATAACTTCCCGATACTTTTCTTCTGCTAAAAGAGCTAAAATTGCTCCACCTTCGCAATGAAATTGTTTTGTACGAATACTGAGAAGTGCTTGTTTTCTTAGCTCGGCATTTGGGATTTCCTCAGCACGTTTTTTCCAATAGTCCAATTCCTTATGAACTGTTGGAAAAATTTTTTTATAGGAATGAACCATTAATGTGATTGGTTTTGTTGGTACAGCCACGAAATTCGCCTCACTTACATTTGTTATTGCGAAAAGAACTGTTTAATTATTATTATAACGAATCCAATCCGGAAATTGGAAATATTGGACTCTTTTCATATTAAAATGGAAAATTTCTTATTTTCATGTAAAATAAAAATTAAGTTATTTTAACAAAAAATGAAGGGTTGTATGTTCATGTATATAGTTTATCCTTATAAAGGTGTTTATCCAAAAATTGCCGAAACAGCATATTTAGCAGATTTTGTTACCGTAACAGGTGATGTCGAAATTGGCGAATACGCGAGTGTTTGGTTTCAAACGGTTATTCGTGGTGATGTTGCCCCAACAAAAATCGGAAACAATACAAATATTCAAGATTTATGTATGCTTCACCAAAGTCCGAATAACTCATTAATTTTAGAAGATAATGTAACAATCGGCCATCAAGTAACATTACATAGTTGTATTATAAGAAAGAATGCTTTAGTTGGGATGGGCTCAATCATTCTTGATGGGGCAGAAATCGGGGAACATGCATTTGTTGGGGCTGGAAGTCTTGTGCCACCAGATAAAAAAATTCCACCCCGGACATTGGCATTTGGAAGACCAGCTAAAGTCATTCGGGAATTAACAGATGATGATTATAAAGAAATGGATCGCATTTATAAAGAGTACCGTGAAAAAGGACAATTTTATAAAAGTTTAAGAGACGAATAGAAAGAAAACCGGGTAGTGGGAAACCCGGTTTCTTTTGTGTAAGAATTACTGTGCAAGCTCCATTTTCGGTCCGAAAAATTCAAAACGAATATTTTCTTCGGAAATGCCCATATTCCTTAATATACCTACAACTGCCTTCATGAAAGGAACTGGACCACAAACATAACAAATGGTGTCTCTAGAAATGATGTTTTCTAAAAAGGCTTGATTAATATAACCAATATGGTCACATGGAGTATTTTCGTCAACTTCTTCTAATACCGTATATGCTTTTGCGTTTCCGACTTGATTTACAAGTTCTTTAATACTATCATTCAATGCTAAAACATTTTTATTTTTAGCAGCTTGGATAAATGTAATGTCTCGATTACTTTCTTTTTGTACTAACGATTCAAACATACTAAATAACGGTGTAATCCCTACGCCTCCGCTTATAAATGCTACAGGCTCTTCTTCTTCAAAATTCAAGACGAAATCCCCAGCAGGCGCACTAATGTCAATTACATTTCCTATATGAACATGGTCATGTAAATAATTTGAAACAATCCCAGCTGGTTCATGTTCATTTTCACGTTTTACCGAAATACGGAAATAATCTTTTCCAGGTGCATTGGATATACTGTAATGGCGGTTATGTTTATATGTTTCTCCAGGTATGCGTAAACGAACGGTTATATATTGACCTGGAAGAAAGTTTGGAATCGATTTACCATCACTTGGTTTTAAGTAAAAAGATGTAATAATATCACTTTCTTGTACTTTATTAATCACTGTAAACGCTTTAAAATCAGCCCATCCACCTACTTGTTTGCTAGCTTCGCGGTACATTTCTGCCTCGACACCAATAAAGGCGTTAGCAATTTCACCATACGCTTCACCCCATGCAGCTATTATTTCATCTGTCGCTGCATCACCTAATACTTCTTTAATTGCTGCTAATAAATTTTCTCCAACAATCGGATAATGCTCTGGACGAATACCTAATGCACGATGCTTATGAGCAATTTGTTTTACAACTGGGATGATTGCAGCGAGATTATCGATATGTTTGCCAGCAGCAATTACTGTATTAGCCAATGCAGTTGGTTGGCTTCCTTTTCTTTGATTCGCTTGATTAAAGTAGTTTAATAGTTCTGGATGATTTTTAAACATCCTTTTATAAAAAGTACTTGTTATCGTTGTTCCATATTCCACTAAAACGGGTACGGTCGATTTTACAATTTCAACTGTTTTTTCAGATAACACTATATCCATCTCCTTAAACATGTAAATTAAATATATCTTTAATTTAAAGTAAGGATTGGGTAAAAGCAATATTTAAAATACATCTTTTAAAAAATGTTCACAATTCCAATTTGTCATACACACAGTCTCGTGTAGAAAAATTTATAAGTTTCCAATTGTCTTCCTTCACATTAATTGTTGTATAATAGATTCATATTAATTTTCTTTAATTTTTCGATAACGAAATATTTTTTAATGGTGATATGATGAAACTAACAACGTATACAGATTATTCTTTAAGAACACTTATTTATCTAGCTGTACTTGATGAAAATCGGCTTTGTAATATACAAGAGATTTCTACTGCTTACGGAATATCAAAAAATCATTTAATGAAGGTTGTCCACCATCTAGGGAAACTTGGAATCATTGAAACGATACGTGGAAGGAACGGTGGTTTTCGCTTAGCAAAAAAACCTGAAGATATAAATATTGGAAAGCTCATTCGGCAGACAGAGGAGGACTTTTACTTAGTCGAATGCTTTAATCCAGATAATCCAAACCCATGTGTAATTACACCGATTTGTGGACTAACCCATATGTTAAGAGAAGCATTGCAAGCGTATTTACAAGTATTAGATCAATATACATTAGCAGATATTGTAAAAAGACCAGAATCCTACCGTGCTTTACTATTTAACGAACAATAAGGGGGAGTTTATATTGAAAAAAATCTATTCTATTCTTTTATTTATTATTATTGTTGCTCTTGTAGGCTACTCATTTTATTATTTCAATCAATATCAGATTAAAAACAATAAAGAAGATATACAAAAAGCAATAGATACCTGGTTTAATAGGGAGACAGATCCATTACAGGCCGTTGTTTTAGAAAAAGTCCAATTAGGAGATTCAAGCTCTTATATTGTTTTACTACAAACCGATAAAAACGAGATGGGTTATGCACATCTCATCAAAGGTTGGAATGGGAGATATAAAATTGAACATTCTAGTTATGGAACAAACCTTGTTTCTTATGATGTAATAAATACGAATAAAGGAATATTTGGAATCATCGTTGGTGAAAATCCAGAACTAAAAATTGATCATATTAAAGTTGACCTAACCAAGTCTAGCTATCGTTTTACAACGAACGTAGTGAAAAGGGAAAAGTTTATTGCCTATAAAAAACTACCGGAAGATGCAAAAAAAGGAAGTAGATTTGCTGAATTAATTTTATATGACAAAAATGGAAAAACTTTAGAATGGTGATTAACGGCTTGCTGGGTATGCCGAATGAATGAAAACGCTTGGCCATTAATTGACCAAGCGTTTTTTGATTCGAATTTATAATAAGGCTTCTTTCTTTAAGATTTCCGCTTTATCTGTTTTTTCCCATGGTAATTTTACATCTGTCCGACCAAAATGTCCGTATGCTGCTGTTTGTTTATAAATCGGTCTACGTAAATCAAGCATTTTGATAATACCTGCTGGTCTCAAGTCAAAATGTTTCCGCACTAATTCAACTAATACTTGTTCATTTACTTTTCCAGTACCGAATGTATCAATTGAAATAGAAACTGGTTGGGCTACACCAATGGCATAAGCAAGTTGGACTTCACATTTATCCGCTAGTCCTGCAGCAACAATGTTCTTTGCAACATATCTTGCAGCATAAGAAGCAGAACGGTCTACTTTTGTTGGATCTTTTCCTGAGAATGCCCCACCACCGTGACGGGCATAGCCACCATACGTATCAACAATAATTTTACGTCCCGTTAATCCTGCATCTCCTTGAGGACCGCCAATAACGAACCGACCAGTAGGATTAATGAAGTATTTTGTTTGTTCATCAATAAATTCACTCGGTACAACCGGACTGATAACACATTCTTTAATATCCTTTTTTATTTGTTCCAATGATATTTCTGGATGATGTTGTGTTGAAACGACAATTGTATCAATACGTACGGGTTGTCCATCTTCATCATATTCGACTGTGACTTGTGTCTTTCCATCTGGACGTAAATAAGGCAATATCTCTTCTTTTCTCACTTCTGAAAGACGACGTGATAATCGATGTGCTAATGAGATTGGTAGAGGCATTAATTCCCCAGTTTCATTACATGCATAACCAAACATTAAGCCTTGGTCCCCTGCTCCAATTGCTTCAATTTCTTCATCAGACATTGCGCCTTCACGTGCTTCTAACGCTTGATTTACACCCATAGCAATATCAGGTGATTGTTCATCAATCGCAGTGATTACCCCACATGTTTCCGCATCAAATCCATATTTTGCACGAGTATAACCGATTTCTTGCACTGTTTCCCGAACAATCTTAGGAATGTCTACATATGATGTAGTTGATATTTCTCCAAACACGAAAACTAACCCTGTTGTAATCGATGTTTCCGCAGCAACCCGCGCGTTTGGATCTTTGCTTAAAATCGCATCAAGAATGGCATCAGAAATTTGATCACAAATTTTGTCGGGATGCCCTTCTGTCACGGACTCTGAAGTAAAAAGATGTCGCGTTCCCATAATTCTCCTCCTTCGGTAAAAAGAAACTATAAACGGATACAAACATCGCTCTGGCGAATTTGGCAGCAAAAAAATCTTATATTATTCAGTTTCCCCTAATCATATTGGAATATGAACGTATAAGTATATCCATCGGGCGAACATAATTAAAAAACTTCTAAATTAAAAAAACAGACTTCTATAATTATAATGTTATTCCAAATGGATATAATTATTTTTTTAAAACTTTACACCCTATATAGTGAAAAAAACCTTCCCCATCTGAGGAAAGGTTCATTCGCAATTTCCCTTTCACTCTTATCGTTCAAGGATTACCTTGCTCGGTTAGCACCTTACTTAATAAAAGTAGGTTGCTGGGTTTCCTCGGGCCTGTCCCTCCACCGTCTCAGGATAAGAGTATCCGTTCTAGATAAAATCATACATGAAATGAAAAATATGTCAATTACTTTCGTATCATTTATTATTTTCCCGTATAGATGTAACATATTCTTTCAATATAACAATACACTTCTCTTATCTTTATTAAGAAAAAATTGAATTGAAAAGCTGCAACTTTTTCGTTCAATAGTATAGACTAATAAAATAAATATGTTATACTATTCCCTGAGGGATATACAAAAAAGACAAAGGGGAAGGTTTACTAATGAAAATGATTAGTACAGTAAACAGTCTAAACGAAATAATGAACGGAAATAATATTCTAGTACAATTATCTGTTCCACAATTAATGGAAAAAGTTGTTGAAAATAAAGAAGGGTTGTTAACTGATGCGGGGGCAATCAGTGTAACGACCGGGAAATATACGGGTAGATCACCAAAAGATAAATATATTGTAAAAGAAAAATCTGTTCAAGACAAAATTGAATGGGGCAGCATAAACCAACCTATATCTAAGGATATATTTACGAAATTGTATGACAAAGTTTTACACTATTTAAAACATAAAAACGAACTATATGTGTTTAAAGGCTTTGCGGGTGCTGATGAAAAATATCGTTTACCAATCCAAGTGATTAACGAATATGCTTGGCACAATTTATTTGCTCATCAACTGTTCATTCGACCAACAGAAGATGAATTGAAGAATCATGAAGCTCAATTTTCTGTCGTTTTTGCTCCAGGCTTTAAAGCTGATCCAGCAATTGACGGTACGAAGTCTGAAACGTTTATTATCATTTCATTTGAAGAGAAGGTTGTTTTAATTGGCGGTACCGAGTATGCAGGTGAAATGAAAAAGTCTATTTTTTCAATTATGAATTACCTACTTCCAGAACAAGACATTTTTTCAATGCACTGCTCAGCAAATGTTGGGGAACAAGGTGATGTTGCACTCTTCTTTGGTTTATCCGGTACAGGAAAAACAACACTATCTACCGATGAAAACCGTCGCTTAATTGGTGATGACGAACACGGTTGGTCAAATCAAGGCGTCTTCAATATTGAGGGTGGTTGCTATGCAAAATGTATAAATTTATCACGTGAAAAAGAGCCACAAATCTTTGATGCAATTAAATACGGGGCCGTTTTAGAAAATGTTGTTATCGATAAAAATACGAGAAAACCAGATTATAATGATGCAAGTTTAACAGAAAATACTCGTGCAGCATATCCAATTGATGCAATTGATAATATTGTTCGGCCAAGTGTTGCAGGACATCCATCGACCATCATTTTCTTAACTGCTGATGCATTCGGGGTATTACCTCCAATTTCTAAACTAACAAAAGAACAAGCGATGTATCATTTCTTAAGTGGATATACGAGCAAACTTGCTGGTACAGAACGAGGAATTACGTCACCAGAAGCAACATTTTCTACTTGCTATGGGTCTCCATTTTTACCGCTTCCGGCAAAACGTTATGCAGAAATGCTTGGACAGAAAATTGATGAACATAACGTACAAGTTTTTCTTGTTAACACTGGTTGGACAGGCGGCGAATATGGTGTAGGAAATCGTATGAAATTATCTTATACTAGAGCCATGGTTCAAGCCGCTATCGAAGGGAAATTGGAAAATGTGGAAACTATCAAGGATGAAATCTTTGGACTGAACATCCCACTTCATGTTCCAGGTGTTCCGGACGAAGTATTGCTTCCAAATAAAACATGGACTGACGAAAATGCTTATACAGAAAAAGCGAAAGAGTTAGCAGGAAAATTCCGTGAAAACTTTAAAAAGTTTACAAATATGGATAAAGCAATTGAAAAATTAGGTGGACCAATCAATTTTTAATAAACAAGTACAAACCGGCGTCTAAATATGACGCCGGTTTTTTTTATTTTCTGTCAACCTCAATTAAGCCATATTTTAAAATAAGATTCCGCCATCCCTTGGTCAAACTTTCGGAAATCTACTCCTATAATCAAATTTTCTTTAATATGTCATACTTTTATCCCTATTTTCACCTTTAATCATTTTTATCTATTTTTCATCCAGCTCATCATTTCTTTTACCATTTTCCGATTATCCCTTGGTGGAAAATGATGGGCAAATGTCGGAAAATACCAAGTTTCTACCTGTTTCCCAAACATTTTCGCCATTGTTTCTAGTTGATATGCATGTTCAATGGATACATTTTTATCCCTTTCTCCATGAATGATTAATAAAGGTATATGTAGCTTTTCTATTTCATATAAAGGCGTCCGATAACGGTAAAGTTCTGGCATTTTCCACGGAGACCCACCAATTACTCTCTTCATCATTCGCCTTAAATCCTCGCGCTCCTCATACATTAAAAATACATCCGATACACCACCCCAAGTAACCACTGAGGCAGCATCCCAATATTGGATTGCCGTCCATAGAGCCATCACACCTCCTCGTGAAAAGCCAAAAATATGGATCCGTCCTGTTTTTACTTTTGGATGCTCCCTAAGTATTTCAAAACCAGAAAAGGCATCATAGCGATCATCACCAGCGATATCTTCATCTCCCTCTCCACCTTGGTTCCCCCGGTAAAAAGGAGCAAAAACAACAAAACCTTCTGAAGCAAGTTGGGTAATTCGACTTGGTCTAACTTTACCTACATTTTTTATCCCACCTCGTAAATAAAGTAATCCCTCATACATACCTTGTTCAACAGGTTCAGCTAGTAATCCTTTTACTTTATACCCTTGTGAGAAATAGGTAACGGAATACAAATGAATCAATGGATGTGGTGAAGGAAACCGATATTTCTCAATAATTGGCCGCTCTTTCATCATATCACCTTCTAATAATAGGCATTCACACATTTTTTCTCTTATACATAGGATAAAGTATCAATTGGGCACAATCAAGCGAATGAAAACTTCAGGGGGAATTAGCATGCGAAAGTTTAAAAAAGTAGGGATTCTACTTTTAACAGGAATCGTCATATTAGCATTATCTGCATGTGGTAAAAATAATAGTAAATTAGAGAAAGTGCGTATCGCCGAAGTAACGAGGTCGGTTTTCTATGCACCACAATACGTTGCCATTGAAAAAGGGTTTTTTGAAGAGGAAGGACTTGATATTGACTTAACAACTGTACCAGGTGGGGATAAAACAATGACAGCCCTCATTTCGGATGGTGCGGACGTAGCACTTGTTGGTTCTGAAACAAGTATTTATGTGAACAGTCAAGGGACAGAAGATTCGATTATAAATTTTGCTCAAGTGACACAAACAGATGGAACATTCCTCGTTGCCCGAAATCCTATCGAAAACTTTTCTTGGGATATGTTGAAAGACTCGACATTTCTTGGCCAACGTAAAGGTGGAATGCCACAAATGGTTGGGGAATTTGTCTTGAAAAAACATGGCATTGACCCCCACAATGACCTAGATTTAATTCAAAATATTGACTTTGCAAATATTTCCTCTTCTTTTGCTTCCGGTACAGGAGAATTCGTACAACTGTTTGAACCAACGGCAAGCATATTTGAAATGGAAGGAAAAGGACATATTGTTGCCTCTTTCGGGGAAGAGAGTGGTCATGTCCCTTACACTGTATTCATGGCGAAAAATAGTTATTTAAAGAAAAATAAAGAAACGATAGAAAAATTTACGAGGGCACTTTATAAAGCACAAAAATGGGTATATGAGCAACCTGCTGAAGAAGTAGCAAAAGCAATTCAACCTTTCTTTGAAGATACGGAATTAGATATTCTGACCTCCTCCATTGAACGCTATAAAAATCAAAGGTCTTTTGCAGAAAATCCCTTATTAGATGAAGAGGAATGGGAAAATTTGCAAGATATTATGGATGAAGCTGGTGAACTACCAGAGCGCCTTGAACATAGTAAATTTGTAAATACTGAAATTGCAAAAAAAGTTATGAAGTAATACTCTTTTATGCTTCGTAAAAATGTTAAAGGAGGCTTGAAAATTGAGCTTTTTACAAATTGAAGATGTAACCCATAGCTATTTTTCCAAACAGTCAAAGACGACAGCTCTCATTGATGTTAGCCTCACGATTGAAGAAGGTGAATTCATCTCCTTTTTAGGCCCTAGTGGATGTGGAAAAACCACTTTATTATCGATAATTAGTGGCTTAATCCATCCGACAATTGGTCGTGTAATCATTGATCATGAAGAAGTACATGACTCGAATAATAAAACAGGTTATATGCTTCAACAAGACTACTTATTTCCATGGAGAACAATTGAGGATAATATATTACTCGGTTTACGTTTAACTAAACAATTAAACGTTAAAACAAAACAAAAAACAATCGCACTCCTTGAAGAAATGGGTTTAAAACACGTATTAAAACAATTTCCTACACAATTATCTGGTGGGATGCGGCAGCGGGTTGCACTCGTCCGCACCCTTGCAACCAATCCAAAATTACTCCTTCTCGATGAACCATTTTCTGCACTAGATTTCCAAACAAAATTAAAATTAGAAGATCTTGTCTTTGCGACATTAAAACAATTTCAAAAAACAGCGATATTAGTTACACACGATATTGGTGAAGCCATCGCAATGAGCGATCGAATATATTTATTTTCCAATCGACCAGGGACGATTCATAAAATATTCGACATATCTGCTGAACTAAAATCTCTTACTCCATTTCGAGCTCGGAATCATGAATTATACAATCATACTTTTCAAGAAATCTGGAAGGAGTTGGAAAGCCTTGAACAAACAAATGAAAATTAATGAACTCCATTCAAAGTATCAAAAAGCTTTAGCTCGGAATAAGCGATGGGTCCTCTTCTTCCAAAGTAGTATTCTTACCATTTTCTTCCTCTTATGGGAAGTTTCCAGCCGAATGTATTGGATTGATCCACTCATATTCAGTTCACCTTCGAAAGTTTGGAATTTATTAATTGGTAATATAGCTGATGGCTCAATTTTTCCCCATATTGGGACGACAATATTTGAAACTATTCTCGGGTTTATTATTGGTACTGCTCTCGGTACAATACTAGCGGCTATTCTATGGTGGTCACCTTTTTTATCGAAAGTTTTAGACCCATATTTAGTCGTTTTAAACGCAATGCCGAAAGTTGCTATCGGACCAATATTAATTGTTGCTCTCGGTCCAACAATGACTTCAATTATTGTCATGGGCGCAATTATTTCTGTCATCATTACGACGATCGTTGTTTACACCGCTTTTCGCGATGTCGACCCAAATTACCTTAAAGTACTGCAAACATTCAATGCATCCAGATGGGACAGCTTTAAAGAAGCAATTCTTCCCGCTTCATTTCCAACCATTGTCTCTACATTAAAAGTAAATGTCGGTTTAAGCTGGGTCGGTGTTGTTGTTGGTGAGTTTCTCGTCTCAAAGCAAGGTCTCGGATACTTAATTATTTACGGTTTCCAAGTATTTAATTTTACACTTGTCATGCAGTCCCTTGTCATCATCGTAGTTTTTGCAACCATTATGTATAAACTAGTTGAGTACCTTGAAAAAAAGATAATGAAAAATGGATAAAGAGTTATAAAATGATACCTTGTTTCTTTAACCAGTGCAAACACAATTGAACAACATCATCTTTCATAATAAAACTATATTCATCCGTAATTACTTCCGGTGTTAAAGGTGTATTCTTTAATACCGGACCCTCTGTTTCTAAATAATGATTTCGATTTTGAATTTCCTTAATCTCGGCAAAGTAAACATTTTTCACAAATGTGTCCGCTGAACTGCTAACCATATATTGACCAACAAATATAAGTTTCTCAACAATTGCCCCCGTTTCCTCATAAACTTCCCTTTTTGCAGCCGCTTCTACTGTTTCTAAAGCCTCAACCTTGCCTCCTGGAAATTCAAGTCCACGTTCTTTATGTTTTGTAAATAGCCATTGATTTTGATAGCGACAAATCACGAATATATGTTTTGCCTCAATGGGAAATGTATGATCCGAAAAAGAAAGCGTAACCGTATTCCCATTTGCATCTTTAAATGTTTTCATTCCAATCTTCCTTTCTATGTCGTATTTATTTTATTATAACTAAAATTTTGATGACATTTTATAAATGGTGTTTCTACGTGTATCCACAAACAAAGAACTATTTTAATATACTTTATTATTAATAATTACACGCCTTTTTCCTCTTCTTTTTATATTCATATTCGGTTATTAATTTACTAATATATTGACAACTTTCGATTACAAATTTTTAAAAAATATTGACTAAACCGAAAATCAGCTATATAATCTCATTACACATAAATTTAAAAAAGTCAAAAAAATAACTTACAATTCACTTAGGAAGGAAGACTATATATGAATCAAGTCTCTAAAATCGAATTCATAAAAGCAAACCAACTAAAAGAAAAACCAAATTCATTAGAGTTTGGTAAACATTTTACAGACTATATGTTCATGATGGATTATGACGGAGATCAAGGTTGGATTTCACCACGGATTAAACCTTATGAACCTATCAGCCTATCACCAGCATCTTTCGTTCTTCACTATGGGCAAGCGGTATTCGAAGGGTTGAAAGCATATAAAACAAGAAATGGAGACCCTGTTATTTTCCGCCCCGACAAACATATCGCTCGTCTTAATCAGTCTTGCGAAAGATTATGTATCCCCACGCTTGATCCAGATTTAATGATGGAAGCACTCACGATGTTAATTGATATCGAAAAGGATTGGATACCTGAAGAAGAGGGGACATCACTTTATATTCGTCCTTTTGTCATTTCGACCGAACCATATCTCGGTATTCGACCATCACATCACTATACATTTATGATCATCTTATCACCGGTCGGCGCCTATTATTCTGATGGCGCATTAAATCCTGTAAAAATATTTGTGGAAGATGAATATGTACGAGCTGTTAAAGGTGGTGTCGGTCATGTAAAAACACCTGGGAATTATGCAGCAAGTATGTTGGCCCAGGAGAGAGCTAATGAGTTAGGCTATGAGCAAGTATTATGGCTCGATGGTAAAGAAAACAAATACATTGAAGAAGTCGGAAGTATGAACATCTTTTTCAAAATAAATGGAGAAATTTATACACCAAAACTTAATGGGAGTATTTTACCAGGAGTTACTCGTGACTCTGTCATCCATCTCGTTAAAGATTGGGGAATTCCACTTCACGAAGAACGAATATCAATTGAGGATTTATATAAAGCACATCAAAGTGGTCAACTAGAAGAAGTATTCGGCACTGGAACTGCTGCTGTTATTTCACCAGTCGGCGAACTCAAATGGGAAGATAAAATAATAACCATTAACGATTTCCAAACTGGAGACTTTGCAAAGGAATTATATGATACAATAACAGGAATCCAATATGGAAGTAAAAGAGATCATTACGGTTGGATTAAGGTAGTTGGAAAATAAAGAAAACTTTGGCATCCGAGCCTTTAAGCAACCAAGAGCCGTAGTTCGCCGAAAAAGCTTTTTTTCGGCTGCGATGCAATGCTGCTAGTGTCTTCCTTGTGGACTTAAGCGCACAAGGAAAGTATGGATTGGAAAATTTATACTTTCCTATTTACTAAATAAACAATAGCTGCTAATTAGGAAAATCATATAGGCATTCGTGAATTGGCCTATATCCGAAACCTAAAGCAGCTTTTTTAACAAAATCGTTATGAATTTGTTTTCTTTTACATATAGATATACAATATAAGTAGATTAGTTCATACATAAATGATGTTTTTATGATATACCAACTGAGTTAAACTACAAAGGGGTGAACTTCCATGAAATTTGTCGATGAGCTATACGATTTTTACAAAAAGAAATTAACAGCAGATGATGAGGATATCGATTTATTAGTTAATTCTATTATGCAGGAACTATCGCGGCAAGATATGCTTAGCATCCTTTCTGAACTAAATCAAAAAGAACTATATCAAATTACTGGTACATACATAGCATATAAACTAAGGGAAAAAATTATTCAAGATCAAGACTTAGGTTCGATTGATGACAAAGACACATATTTACATTAGTTTAAAAAACAATGGAGCTGCCTAAATACTACAGCTCCTCTTCTTATTTATTTACCAATAAAAGCACTTAGCATCCAAATATGTTTTTGAAAACTTTCACTCATACCTAGTAATAAATCAGCAGTACCTTCATCGCCATCTTCACTAGCTAATTTAATTGTAGTTAATAGTTCTTTGTCAAGAGTTTTTAGATCATTAACAAGTTCTTCAACCATTTCAACATCATTCCCAATTGTACTAGCTTCCTTGATAGTTGCAAGCTCTAAACATTCTTTTAAAGTTGAAATTGGTTTTTCATTTAATTGTAGTAAACGTTCGGCAACGTCATCGTTATGTCCAGTTACTTCTTCATATAGTTCTTCAAACTTTTCATGTAAAGTGAAGAAATGTGGTCCCTTTACAAACCAATGGAAATGATGGAGTTTCATATATAGTACATTCAGATCTGCCACCAATTTATTCATATTTTGCTTTAATTCTGTGTTCATATTATTTCCTCCTTCTCGTCATTCTTTCTTTATATACTTTTTTCTAAACGTGGTACAATTATGTAAGAAAAAAAGTATTTCATGTGGACTGGATTATGGGAGATAGCAAATTTTGTAATTACCTCCTAAAACCACTATATCTTTATTGTAAAACATTCATTGGAAATAACTATAGATATTATTTGAACATTTTTCCACAAATCATTCTCCCTTTGGAAACTTCTAGTAAAATTAAGTGAAAAAACATACTAAAATATTTGACAGTCATAAAAAAGGATGAACAGTAAAATGGTAAAAAAAATATTAATTGGAATGATACGCTTCTATCAAAAGTTCATATCACCAGCTACACCTCCAAGTTGTCGCTTTTATCCTACTTGCTCACAATATGGATTAGAAGCTATCCAACGATTTGGTGCATTGAAAGGTGGGTATTTAACAATAAAAAGAATATTAAAATGCCATCCTTTACATCCAGGTGGGGTTGACCCTGTGCCTATTGAATGGTCATTCAAGTCGAGAAGAAATGATAAAGGTAAATAATTCTTTGTCATAAATAATGATTGTTTTTGATAAAATAAATAGAAGTGAAAATTTTTCTTGCACGTTTAATAAAAATAAATTATGATAGGATAAGGAAAATCAGAATGACTACGATTTACATTTTCTTCTTTTTTAAATTGTAATGATTACGTTTTATACACATTCTATTCTAGGAGGAGTATATGAGTAAAAAGTTACTTTCCTTTATTCTTTTAACACTATTACTTTCCACAATTTTAAGTGGCTGTGGAGAAAAAGAAAATACACAAGTTAAAGACAATAACAATAACTCACTAATTGTATATACAACGGTTTATCCGCTAGCCGATTTCACTAAAAAAATTGGTGGTGATTATGTTCAAGTTAAATCGATTTATCCACCAGGCATTGATGAACATTCTTATGAACCGAAACAAAAGGAAATTATCCAAATGGCTAATGCGGATCTATTTTTTGCTATTGGCTATAATCTAGAAGGATTTATAAAAAAAGCTGAGCCAATTTTAAAAAGTGAAGGTGTAAAAGTTGTATCAGTAGGAGAGCAAATTGATTTAAAATCTAATCATGCGGATAAAGAAGAAGCTACTCATGAAGAGGATGAAGATGGCCACAATCACGGTAGTATCGATCCTCATATATGGATTGATCCTCTCTATTCTATTCAACTTGCGAATATTATTAAACAAAATTTAATTAGTGAAATGCCTGAGCAGAAAGAAACATTTGAAAAAAACTTTAAGGAATTAGAGGCAAAATTACAAGATTTACATGAGCAATTTTTAAACGTTGTCAAAAATGCAAAATTCAAGAAGTTTATCGTATCCCATGCAGCATATGGTTATTGGGAAGAACGATATGGAATTGAACAACTTCATATTTCCGGAATTTCCACCTCACAAGAGCCGTCACAAAAGCAACTAATGGAAATTGTTGATGAAATTAAAAAGAACCATTTACAATATATCCTTGTAGAGCAAAATGTGAATAATAAACTCGTAAAAGTGATTCAAGAAGAAACAAAAAGTTCCACCTTGCCGATTCATAATTTATCTGTCCTTACTGAAAAGGATATAAAAAATGGAGAAGATTATTTTTCTTTAATGGAGAAAAATATAAAAACATTAGAAAAGGCATTAAATTAGTGTTGCTAAAAAGAAGGGACTCATCTGAAAATACGTTGAGTCCCTTTAATCTTCTAACTGTTCTTTTAAAACTCTCCGTAATATTTTGTTTGAAGCATTTTTCGGCAGTTCCTCAATTGGCATCCATTTCTTTGGAACTTTGTAATTAGCTAAATGTAGCCTACAAAATTGTTCAAGTTCTTGATCTGATACATTCTCTCCATCTTTTACTACATAAAACGCGACGGGTACTTGACCCCAAAGAGAATCATTCATTCCTACAACACTTACTTCTTTAATTTTCGAGTGTGATCCAATTACATTTTCTATTTCTGAAGGATAAATATTTTCCCCACCAGATATGATTAAATCTGAGCGTCGATCTAAAACGAATAGAAATCCTTCCTCATCTAAATAACCAATATCACCCGTATAAAACCAACCATCTGATGTAAAACTCTTCTTATTCGCTTCTTCTCGATTATAATAACCAATTGTCACATTGGGTCCCTTCACAGCAATTTCCCCAACTTGATTAGGCTCAGAAATTTTTCCATCCTTTTCAATTCGAATTTGACTATAAAAAAGTGGTTTTCCAGCAGATCCTAATTTACGAATACTATCTTCTGGAGCTAATGTAACAATTTGTGAAGATGTTTCGGTTAATCCGTACGTTTGAAATACCGGGATTTGTTTGTTTTTACATGTTTCAAGAAGACTTAATGGTACAGGTCCACCTCCGATAAGCATACACCGAAAAGATGGATGGTATAGTTGTTCCCCCAACGCATTCATCATCCGTTGAACCATTGTACTTACGACTGATATAATCGTAGCTTTTCCTTCAATTAATGCTTCATTGATTATTCTTTCATCAAATTTCTCATATAAAATAACGGGTATGCCATATAAAGCACTACGAATTAATGTAGAAAAACCACTAATATGAAACAACGGAACTGCTGTAAGCCATGCATCATTTTCTTGCAGACCTAAATTTAGTACCGAACCCATCGCACTTGACCAATGATTTCCATACGTTTGCAACACACCTTTTGGCCGCCCAGTAGTTCCTGATGTATACATCATTGTACAAATATCTTGTAAATCGAATTCTGTTACATAAGGAAAAGATGTCTTTTCCATATACGGTAAGTTTTCTATAATCATGTAGTCTTGTAAATTTCCAATCATTGGTTTCCACTGTTCGGCTAATTTTTCTTCACTAATTAAAAATGAAGAATGACTATCTTGTAATTGATAGAGTAATTCTTCAGATTGCAAGCGAGTATTTAGTAAAACAGCTGTACTACCAATTAATTGTAATGCATGCAAAATAACAACCATCTCTACATGATTATTTAATAGGACAGCAACACGATCACCTTTACGAATTCCTCCATGGTATAAACGTTCTGCAGTGCTTGTGACCCTCAAGTATAGCTCATTAAAACTAATTTTTTCATCATTAAAATGGAGAGCAAGTCGATTTGGCGTTAATTGGACTCTTTTCATTAACCAATTCGGTATCGTTAACATAGCATTCATCTTTTCACCTTACTTTAAAAGTCTCCTTTGTTAAAAAAGGAGGGGCCATATTTTTATGACTCCACTCCCTCTTACAATCAAGGAAATCTTGGGAACTGATCAAAATCTGGTTTCCGTTTTTCCTTAAATGCATCTCTTCCTTCTTTCGCTTCATCCGTTGTATAGAATAATAATGTAGCATCCCCTGCCAACTGTTGAATTCCTGCGATACCATCAGAATCAGCATTGAATGCAGCTTTTAAGAAACGGATAGCAGTTGGGCTTTTTTCTAGTATTTCTTCACACCACTTAACTGTTTCATCTTCCAATTGATCTAATGGAACTACTTTGTTAACTAGCCCCATTTCAAGCGCTTCCTGAGCATTGTACTGACGACATAGGTACCAAATTTCACGCGCTTTTTTATGACCAACAATACGAGCTAAATAGCCAGCACCATACCCACCATCGAAACTACCTACTTTTGGGCCTGTTTGTCCAAAAATTGCATTGTCAGCAGCAATTGTTAAATCACAGACAATATGTAATACATGTCCCCCACCAATTGCATAACCTGCTACCATAGCGATAACTGGTTTTGGAATAACACGTATTAAACGTTGTAAATCTAAAACATTTAAACGAGGGATGTTATCATCGCCAACATATCCACCGTCACCTCGTACTTTCTGGTCTCCACCGGAACAGAACGCTTGATCTCCAGCACCTGTTAAAATAATGACTCCAATTTTAGAGTCGTCACGTGCAATTGTAAAAGCATCGAGCAATTCTTTAACCGTATTTGGTCGAAATGCATTGCGTACTTCTGGACGGTTAATTGTAATCTTTGCGATACCATTATATGTTTCATAAATTATATCTTCATATTCCCGTTCACGAATCCACTCTCTAACCATTTTTATCCTCCTTTATTTTCAAATATAGATTTTTTACAAAATGTCCATATTTATTTTACCAAACTTATTTCCTTTTTCCACAACTTACACCTTGAAAATAATCAAAAAATGTTTTCATCTGTCGAAACAGATAATATTTTATCCTTTTTTGCAATTATTTCCTGGGAAACATAACCTGATATTTCTCGACAAATTTTAACAGGGACAATGCCATTCACTGTTACCGATTAATTTCCAATAATTGTTATCATAATCTATTAAATTACGTAGTTATTTAATTGACACATTTGTTATGTTTCCATAAACTTAGGTTAGAGATGTTCACAAGATTTTCAAAAACGTATTTTAAGAGGTGAGAGATTTCCATGCAAACTGGGGTTCAGTCTAATCAAACCAACTTGAATCCTGATAATAAAAGTTGGCAAACTTGGTGGCAACTAATGCGACCACATACATTAACTGCTTCTTTTGTCCCTGTTATTTTAGGAACAGTTATTGCCTATGAGGTCACGAAAATTAGACTAGATTTATTCATCGCAATGTTAATAGCAAGTATTCTTATTCAAGCTGCAACAAACATGTTCAATGAATACTATGATCATAAAAGAGGATTAGATACGGAAGAATCTGTTGGAATCGGAGGTACAATTGTCCGAGAAGGTGTTCATCCAAAAGTTATTTTTAACCTAGCTATTACTTTTATCGCTCTATCGGTATTATTAGGTGTTTATATTTCTATGAATAGCAATTGGTGGGTTGCACTTATCGGGTCAATTTCAATATTAATTGGTTATCTTTATACAGGTGGACCACTACCAATTTCATCCACACCATTCGGTGAACTATTGTCTGGACTGTTTATGGGAATTAATATTATTTTAATTACATTTTTTATTCAGACTGGCACAATCACAACTACGAGTATTTTAGTTTCAATACCAACGACAATCCTTATTGGGGCAATTAATTTATCTAATAATATTCGTGATTTGGATGGAGATAAAGAATTTGGTAGAAAGACACTTCCCATTCTGCTAGGCAGAGAAAAAGCTATTCAAGTTTTGGCATTATCATTTACTGTATCGTATATATGGATTCTAGCTTTAGTGTTATTTGCTAATATGACTCCATGGATTTTAATTGTTTTGCTCAGCTCGCCAAAAGCTTACAAAGCAGTGAAAAATTTTATTGGAAAAACGATACCACTTGAAATGATGCCAGCTATGAAAGCGACAGCACAAACAAACACCTTTTTCGGATTTCTACTTTCAATTGGATTTATCATTTCCTATCTATTTTAAAATAAAAGGCTATTACAATCTTTCTCATTTACGAGTGGATTGTAAGAGCTTTTTTTCTAAAACAATCGAGTGCTCATGTCTACTCATTACACACGAAATATTTGTTAAATTTTTCAGGACAAACTAACTAAGTTGATTAATTGGCAAGACTCTGGTAATTGAATTATTTGTGAACAGTTCGTTATCGTATGTTCTTCTTTGAAGCTTCTTTGTTAAATGTTGGGGTCAGGATACCACGCTTTCGCTTGGTGGACTTTTATTGTAGGTATGAATAAAAATTCATGCCTACAATAAAAGGAAAAACTATTTCTAGCTAAGATGAACCCCTATTCCTTTATACTTGTGTGATAACAATATTCTAACTCTTACTCGTTTGGAGCTTTTTAAACCATACGCATTCCGTTTTATTATCTTTGTGTGGTTATTTATTCCTTCCAGAAATCCATTGGAATTGATGTAAATAAAACTATTTAAAATTTCATTTTCAAAAGTTTTAAATGTCCGATTGCTGTGCAGAAATTCCTTCATTCCAGAAACTCTTACTAACTGATAAAACGCGTTTAATCCTTCTTTTGTTTTGCTTATACCTTTTGAACCATTTTTTTCGCTTGACTGAACCTTTCCCAATTAGCCTCTTTTAATTGAAATGCCATATCTAATTCTTTCGACATATCTCGATACCATTTCTCATTTTCAGTTCGTTTCGTACTATCTTTATAAAATACATATCTCATCTTTTACACTTTTACCGGTCATAATCATTCCAATCTGACTGAATTCGCCTTTTTACCTTATCAAGTACCCAATAGATATAGCGATAAAAATGAAAGTGATCAGCTATAATTAGTGGATGATCTAAAGCCTTTCGTACAGCAAATTTAAAGGAAGGGCTCATGTCCATTATAACAATTTCTACATTTGCCCAATACTTTCGTAAGTATCGTGATATTGTTTTTCCTTTTCTATTCAATAATATATCCAGAGTCTCTCTTGTATCTCCGTCTGCGATAATCAACTGATACTCTCCATCTTTGGTATCCCCTTTATACTCATCAAATTCGATTACTCTCGGAAGTTCCTTAACTTCCCCTATTTCTTCGGCAAATGCACAAACTTATAACTGTTGAAATTGATGGACCATACTGTTGGGCTAATTCTTTAAACATTTTGGCTTGAACACTTCGCATGTTTACAGCTTGATTCCACGCTTTTATGAACAGCTTTTAGTAAAACTGCTTGCCACACGCCACATCGATATCTTCTTTTGTTATGAAAAATCAGTAGCATTGCATAAAAAATTTTAATGGTTGTCAAAGTACCAGAATATGGTGATTGAGGATTTTACTAAAAATTCCGATTAAATATTTCCATCCGAAATTAAAAAGCTTGATAAGGAACTAAAGGTAGCCCTTATCCAAAAACTTTCAGACTATTTTATTTTCCTATTAAAACAAGGGTCATATGTTAAATCGTCTAAATGATTCACCTCGCCTTCATCAAATTGATGCACAATGAGTTGAAATTCCTGTTTCCAATCATATTTCCTACGTCCCTTTGATGTTCGGGTAGAAGTGGGAAAAAGTGATTTGATAAATTCATTTATCCCCTTGAAAAGAAAGTCAACTAGACTTCTTTGAACATCTAGAAGACTCCCTTGATGATTGTATTTTAGTTGAATGAGTACTTGTAAACAGTACGTAATTAAGGCAATCCATATTTGGTTATAGACAGCATTTTCGCTTTTACCGTAAAACATTTTGATTTTCAAATGTTGTTTCATCCATTTGAAAAAAATTTCGATCTTCCAACGATATCGATATAAATCACCAATCTCTTTTGCCGTTAGACCAAAACAGTTAGTCAGAATGGTGACTGGATTGCCATCACTATCTTTCGTATGAATCAAACGAAGAGTGTGCTGCGTTTTCGTCCCGTTCTCCTGATTTCCAAGATATCTTTCAGCATCCTGAAAGATAAGATTTTCTGGATCTGGTGTTTGTTCATTTAACACTTCAATTTCCGCGTTTTTCTTTAATCTTGTGATAAAGCAATTATCATTTAAGCAGTAGTGGTCGAACTTCTTATAATCGTTATATCCTCTGTCAAATAGATAAATCGTATCTGGATTCATCTCAATTAATTCATCCATTTGAGTACGATCCGCATGTTTGGCAGGTAATAATATGGCTTTTTGTAATGTGGCTTAATCTTTTTAACTCATTGATTTGAGCGACAAGTTGTAAAAACTTATATGCTGTTAACTTTTTAACGTACTTATCAACATCAGCTACGTTAATCAGCTTCTTAAATTTTTCTTCATTAATTACAACACTTAATAGTTCCTTTATTGTGGATCTTGTGTTATCCTTGTTCTGCCATTGCTCCTTTTAATTAGGATTTGAACAAGGACTTCCTAACCTAATTATAAGGATTTTTTTATACGCTGGAAGATACTATTTATCAATTTTGCAACAAAATTTGGTAAATATTGGGATATAAATCTATTGACAATTTTGTTTTAAGTTAATGCAATACTACTGAAATCACTTATAGTACTCGCGCTGACCTCTTTTAAAAATCCAGGTAAAATCATGGATAATATAAGAGTGGTAATGAGAGTGAAGATAAAAGACTTGAATGCTAATTTGTTTACTGATAGATTCATATTATTCCTCCTAGAAATATAAAAGTATGTATTAATCTATATATTGGAGAGATAAAATATTTATGTCAAATAATAATTGGAATAAAAAACCTGATCTGTCCACTATAGTAGGAAATTTGCTAGTAATAGCATTAGTGGTTATAGCAGCGATAATAGTTATATCGACCCCGATTTTAGGTCTATATGGTGCATCGAATATATTAGCCAACTTTGATTTGATTGAAATAAGACTTTTTGATAACCTTTTATATAATTTTGTTTACTTTGTTTTTTTATTTTTATTAGTATTTTTTGTTGGTGTGGTTTTTGAGTTATTATTAACTCTTATATTTAAGGTGTTAGGATTAGAGACTACTAAAAAGACAATGTTAATTAGTTATATAGTTCAATTGTTTTTAAGTGTTATTTTTTATAAAGGTTTAACTGAAGATATTTTTACAAGAATTAATATATCCTGGATAGGAACTATTCTTTTATTTTTATTAATTTATTTATCATCCTTTATGATAAGTGATGATCATAAAATTATGAGGAAATCAAAATAATTTTGACCGATTTAAACGCATGTGATTTTTTTGCCTATGATATTGAAGATGGCGATTTAATATTATTTTGCACAGAAGGAGTAAGCTGTTTGCTCCTTCTTTTTTATGAAAAGGGAAAAGACGTTGAAAATTGACAAAGAATGCGATGAATTTGTGGTTGAGTGAATCAATGAATGTAATCATTCGTACAAAAGTTATTGGTTTGAGGAAGGGTTAAAAGAACAGTTGATCAGTTATGCAAAGTATTGGAAATGGTTAGATGAAAAGCAGAAGGTAATTGGTCTGAATTTTTACGTAGAGCTGTTTGGCATGTGCTTAGAAATGAAAGTCAATGGAGCAATTACGCTTGTTTAGGCTATGTCATTTCTGCATTGAAAAAACTCGGCTATGATGACGAACATATTCGTCAGTTGGTACGTGCAATCTACAGTGAATTTGATATGAAATCAGTTCCTGATGCAGAGGATATTTTTCGAGAATCAGATTATTAAGGGAAGAGTGTTTCCCTTTAATTTTATGGTTTTACGGTTGCAAGAGAAAGCGACACGTGGCGTCTGTCAATTGAACCGTGGAAACCGGAATAAGCGAAGCGGAATGAAGATATGCCGCGAAAGTCGATTGACAGGCTCACCACACCCGAACCCTCTTGGATTGTATAAGTAGTTTTTTATACTCTGGAAGATAATATTAACCAATTTTGTAACAAATCGGTAAATACTAGGATATAATTCATTGACAATTTTGTTTTAAGTTAATGCAATACTGCTGATAAAAAATATAAAAAAAGCATTCAAACCACTATAAATGCTTGATTTTCCGCATTCGATAATCGTGTATTTGCCGCGTTTTGGCACCACATCTAGGGCATGAATGTGTGCCATGTATGTGTGCGTGCTTCCATTTCCACAAACAAGACTAATCTGTCCTCAATTTGTTCCACTTTTAGTATTTTTACGTCTTCTAATCCTGGGATTATTATGTTATTATTCATTTGCACACGACTCCCTTTCTTTTACTTGTTACTCTCAATTCAAGTATAAAAGAAAATTAGGAGTCGTGTGTTTCTATTTTTTGAATCCTTTATTAACCACTACATTTATTATATTATAGAGCTAAAAAAGGCAAGTGAAGAGAACTTTTCAATTCCTTCACTTGCCTTTTTATCAAACTAATAAGATATATGACCCCTACGGGATTCGAACCCGTGTTACCGCCGTGAAAGGGCGGTGTCTTAACCGCTTGACCAAGGGGCCAAGTTAAAGAAAAATATGGAGAAGGCGGGATTCGAACCCGCGCACCGGTAACCCGATCTAACGGTTTAGCAAACCGTCCTCTTCAGCCACTTGAGTACTTCTCCATGGCTCCGCAGGTAGGATTCGAACCTACGACCGATCGGTTAACAGCCGATTGCTCTACCACTGAGCTACTGCGGAATATATATAATTTTGATAAATGGGCCTGAATGGACTTGAACCATCGACCTCACGCTTATCAGGCGTGCGCTCTAACCAGCTGAGCTACAGGCCCATATAAAATGGAGCGGGTGATGGGAATCGAACCCACGACAACAGCTTGGAAGGCTGTGGTTTTACCACTAAACTACACCCGCATATGATTTTATAATAATAAAATGGGGCGACTAGTGGGAATCGAACCCACGAATGTCGGAGCCACAATCCGATGCGTTAACCACTTCGCCATAGCCGCCATAACTTGTACAGGCCTTAAAGTGGTGGCTCGGGACGGAATCGAACCGCCGACACAAGGATTTTCAGTCCTTTGCTCTACCGACTGAGCTACCGAGCCATAAAGTTTTAATGGCGGTCCGGACGGGACTCGAACCCGCGACCTCCTGCGTGACAGGCAGGCATTCTAACCAACTGAACTACCGGACCATTAGATTGCGGGGATAGGATTTGAACCTACGACCTTCGGGTTATGAGCCCGACGAGCTACCAGACTGCTCCACCCCGCGATGATATTATTATATAAATTAATCTCATGCCCATAGTTTTACACAAGACTGTCCCGATTTCGGGAAGTAATTCAATGATGTTTGCGAAATCGGTACAACTCGCAGATTACTCAAAGTAGTAACGCTCGTTGCTCCACCCCGCGATGATATTATTATATTTCATTAATGGCGGAGGAAGAGGGATTCGAACCCCCGCGCGGTTTAACCCGCCTGTCGGTTTTCAAGACCGATCCCTTCAGCCAGACTTGGGTATTCCTCCGAAATTATATGGTGGACCTTGTAGGACTCGAACCTACGACCGGACGGTTATGAGCCGTCTGCTCTAACCAGCTGAGCTAAAGGTCCATTATTTAAGAATAAATAGATAGCGGCGGAGGGAATCGAACCCACGACCTCACGGGTATGAACCGTACGCTCTAGCCAGCTGAGCTACGCCGCCATATTATTTTATTGGTGGAGCCTAGCGGGATCGAACCGCTGACCTCCTGCGTGCAAAGCAGGCGCTCTCCCAGCTGAGCTAAGGCCCCATATATGTATATCATATCGGGAAGACAGGATTCGAACCTGCGACCCCATGGTCCCAAACCATGTGCTCTACCAAGCTGAGCTACTTCCCGTTTATAATGGCGCGCCCGAAAGGAGTCGAACCCATAACCTTCTGATCCGTAGTCAGACGCTCTATCCAATTGAGCTACGGGCGCATATAAATGGTGCCGAGGACCGGAATCGAACCGGTACGGTAGTCACCTACCGCAGGATTTTAAGTCCTGTGCGTCTGCCAGTTCCGC